>CALUXJ010000027.1 GCA_944324725.1 uncultured Acholeplasmatales bacterium | reverse complement strand
TATTAATAGTATATCATATTAAATTAATGATATAAAAGTTATGTGTACTCATAACTATAAAACAACTAAATGAAAAAGTAAATCAAACTTGACTATAAATCTTAAATTTAAAATCTAGTTTTCAACAGTTCAATTAAGAGAAAACCATAAATTGGTCTTAACTACGGCGAAAAATTAGAGTTTTATAATTTTAAATTTGTAGCATGAAAACTCGATATAATTTCTCGAATTTTTTGCTATTCTTATATCCCGAGGTAGCTCATTTACTATTTTATATTCTTTTTTCAGAATAATACAATTTTATAAAAAGCGTATTGAAAACGTTTTTATATTTAACTATAATAACATCGTAAGGAGTTGAAATTATATATGAAGAAGATTTTACTATTATGATCAACTATTTTATTGGGATTTCTTATGTTGAGTTTTACTACATTTGAAAAAGATGAGTTTCAAAACATTAAAAGTGTCACAGCTAATGCGAATGAAGTTTTAGTAGTGATAAATTATGAATATTCAAATCACAAGTATACGTTAGAAGATTTTGAAGATTTAAATTGTATAGAAGTATCATCATTGACATCTGCGTATAATCCATCTTTTGAAGATGAAAGTTTTAGACAAATATATAAATTAACTTTTAAAAGTTGTAATTTATATGATTTAAATTATATTATAGAAAAATTATTACAGCGTGATGATATATTTTCAGCTGAACCTAATTATATAATTGAAAATAGTGTTAAAGAAGTTACAAATGACGATATATCAAAAACGAGCAAAATATCACAACGCTCTCAGTTTATTCCAGGAAACGATTATGTTAGCGAACAACAATATTGATTTGAAAAAAGTTTATCCGGCTGCCTATAATTTAGATAATGTTGTAATAGTAGGAGCTAGTGATCAAAATGATAGTAAATGGAGTGATTCAAATTATAGTGAAAATTATGTTGATATTTTTGCTCCGGGTGTAGGTATATATTGTGCATTACCTAATGATAAGTATATATACGATAGTGGAACTTCTTTAGCAGTGTCATATGTTACAGCTACAGCAGCGCTAATTTGGGGTTGTAAACCTAATTTAACCGTAGAAGATTTAAAAACTATAATATGTATAAGTGTCGATAAAGTTGATTCATTAAATGGTTATTGTAAGCATGGTGGTCGACTTAATGCTAGGACAGCTATAACTACTAAACTTTAGTATGATGTGGAGGATTTTTATATATGAAGAAGATTATTTTAATATTCTTAATACTATTATGTTCTTTAACAGCTTGTAAAAAAGAAGAAGAGAAGTTTTATCACGAATATGTGAAATACGAGGCATTAAATAGTAATACTAATATAAATTATGATTTTGGGACATTAGTATTAACCGGAGCTTATAAAGAGGTTATTACAACTGATGATGTGCCGTGGTTTTATGGCGGAAATGTTAGTTTATTTTATGATGAAGATTTTACAATACCTTATAATAATGAAAAATTAGAACCAGGAACAACTATTTATGTCAAGTTAAAAAACGGCTTAAAAGTTGATTGTAGTATAGATGAATTTTTTACTTCAATAAATGCTTTTTATAGTTTGTTATATTATCCACGTGTTGAGGTTGAAAGTATAGAAAAAGCATCTGTTAATGAATATTGTGGCATTTATAATGGTTGTCTAGTTTATAGTTTGACAGGAAATTATGGTCAAGTGTCTAGAACAGAGACTTATGGTAATGTAAGTATATATTATAGCGATGGAAGAAGTATTTTATACTTTAAAGATAAAGTGTGTTATCCATTAATAGATGCTTATAATAACGGATTTGTAACAGAAGATGAGATAAGTAAAATGGCTATTGCATTTTATAATATGTCGTAGACTTTATTAATTAGAATAAAAGCGATTCCCCTTTATTAAAAAGTATAGGATAAACGCATGAAATAGGTCCAAAAACATAGCATACTACAAACTAAGCTGAAAAACCAAAAATCAATGGTAATTTCGTGCGTTTATCCTAAAAACCTAATAATTGGACTTGTAAAGATAATTGACTTGTGGTATCATTAGATGACTTTAAGATAGTCCAGAGAGGCTAACAAGATTAAATTATTAGATAACTATAATTATAACTAGTCTTTTACGCCTTTTTGTAGAAGACTATTTTTTTATGAGGTGAAATTATGCGAGGATTATTAACATTACATGAATTAAAAGAGGATAAAATTCAAGAGATTATCAATTATGCTTTAAAATTAAAGGGTGGTTTTTCTAAAAAATATGTAGGAAAGAAAATGGCCACTCTTTTTTTTGAGAATTCTACAAGAACACAATATAGCTTCCAAGTAGCGATGATGAACTTAGGAATTCAAGTTGTTGGCTTTAATGCTAGTGTTTCATCTGTGCAAAAGGGTGAAACATTATATGATACAGTAAGAACGTTTGAATCACTAGGTTTAGATGGAGTTGCTATTCGTTCAAGTGAAGACAACTATTTCGAAAAGTTAAAAAATATCAAAATGCCAATTTTTAATGGTGGTGATGGTGCAAGTAATCATCCAACACAATGTTTATTGGATTTAATGACAATTTATGAAGAGTATGGTCATTTTAAAGGTCTAAAAGTTTGTATGATTGGTGATATTTCTCATTCGCGGGTTGCCCATGGTAATATTGATATTATGCAACGTTTAGGCATGGAAGTTTATATTTCAGGTCCAGAAGAATATAATGATGGAAGTGCTAAATATATGGATTTTGATGAAGCAATTAAGACATGTGATGTAATAATGATGCTCCGCGTTCAATTTGAAAGACATAAAGAAAAGATGCATATGACTGAGGCTGAATATTTTGCTAAATATGGCCTAGATAATAAACGAGTAGCTGCTATGAAAGATACAGCTATTATTATGCATCCAGCTCCAGTAAATCGTAATATTGAAATAGGCGATGATGTAGTTGAATGTTCAAAATCGCGTATCTATAAGCAAATGACAAATGGAGTCTATGTCCGAATGGCTGTTATCTCAATGGTATTAGATGGAGACTTATAATGTACATATTAAAAGATGGTTATGTTATTGAAAAGAATCAATTAGTTAAAAGAGATATTTATATTTGTGATGGAAAAATTGTTGATTATTGTGCTAATGCTAAACCTATAGATTGTCATAATTTGTTAATTACTCCTGGAATTTGTGACTTACATGTACACTTGAGAGAACCAGGTCAAACCGAAAAGGAAACAATTTTAACTGGGACAAAGTCCGCAGCTGAAGGGGGAGTTACCGCCATATTTGCTATGCCAAACGTTATTCCTTATCCTGATTCTCTTTTTGGTTTAAAAGTAGAAGAAGACCTAATCTCACGCGATGCCAAAGTTAAGGTTTATCCATACGCCTGTTTAACTAAGGGAGAAAAGGGCAAAGAATTAAGTGATATTGCTGATTTAGCTTCCCATGTCCTTGGTTTTTCGGATGATGGAAGAGGAATGACTGATTTTGGTCTTTTAGAAAAAGGACAAAGAGAAGTTAAAAAATATAACAAAATAATTTGTTCGCACGCGGAAGATTATAATTATGTTGCTACTGATAATCGTTCAGAATATGAGGCTGTTAGACAAGAATTGGCTTGTGTGGCCAAAACAAAAGTTAAATACCATTTTTGCCATATGTCTACTAAAGAAAGTTTTCAGTTAATTAAAGCAGCGCAAGACCAAGGGTTAGCTGTGACTTGTGAGGTTACGCCACATCACTTATTTTTGAATGAGACAATGATAAATAATGATTCTAATTTTAAAATGAATCCGCCTCTTCGAAGTGAAGAAGATAGAAAGGCAACTTTAGCAGCTTTGCTAACTGGAGTGGCTACAGTTATAGCAACTGATCATGCTCCACATACACCTGCTGAAAAGGCTCGACCATATGATAAAGCTCCTAATGGGATAATTGGTTTAGAGACTTTGGTACCGCTAGTATATACAAAATTAATTAAAACAGGTTTGGCCTCTTGGCAAAACTTTTTAGATTGGCTAGTTAATAATCCTCGTCAAATTATGGGGCTAGCGCCAGTTGACTTAAATCCAGGTTCTATTGCGGATATTGCTTGTTTTAATATAGCTGAGGCTCATAAATATACAGAGGCAGAAATCTTATCTAAAGGTAAAAATTCACCTTTTATTGGATGTGAATTATATGGTTTTTGTAAATATACCTTTGTCGATGGTAAATTAGTTTATGGTGGTGAATAAATATGAAAAGAAAATTAGTTTTAGAAAATGGCATGGAGTTTTATGGTGAGGGTTTTGGTTCTAAAAAGGAAAAGGTAGCCGAGATTGTTTTTAACACTTCCATGGTTGGGTACCAAGAAATACTTTCTGATCCATCTTATTGTGATCAGTTTGTTGTTATGACCTATCCTTTAATTGGAAACTATGGTCTAACGGATGAAGATTATGAATCAAAGAATATTTATATGTCTGGTTTCATTGTAAGAGAATATAACGATTTACCATCTAATTTCCGTTACACAAGGACACTATCTGATGTTATGGAAGAAAATAAGGTAGTTGGAATATCTGAAATAGATACGAGAGAGTTAGTAAGAGTAATTCGTGATTATGGCTCTATGAAAGCTTTTATTTGTGATGCTGATAAATCACATGAATACGCTATGGAACACATCAACAATTATACTTATCCGACTAATCAAGTTGAAAAGGTCTCTTCTAAAAGGGTATGGTATTCCCGAACCCGTAATCCACTTTATAATGTTGTTTGTGTAGATTGTGGTTGCAAATTAAATATTATTAGAAAACTTAATGAATTTGGCTGCAATGTAGTTGTAGTGCCTTATAATACAACAAAAGAAGAAATTTTACGTTATCATCCAGATGGTTTGTTTCTATCAAATGGTCCAGGTGATCCAGAAAATGTTAAGCCTGTTATTAATTTAGTAAAGGAATTTAAAGGTAAATTACCTATACTTGGGATTTGTTTAGGTCATCAAATTATTGGCTTAGCTTACGGAGCTAAAACATACAAAATGAAGTTTGGCCATCGTGGAGCTAACCATCCTGTTCGTGACTTAGAAACAGGAAAAGTTGAAATTACTAGTCAAAATCATAGCTTTGCAGTTGACAAAGCTAGTTTAGCTGGTACAGGTTTAACTTTAACTCATATTAATATCTTAGATAATGAAGCTGAAGGTATGAAGGATGAGAAAAATTATTTAATGTGTGTGCAATATCACCCTGAATCTGCAGCTGGTCCGGAAGATAGTGAGTATTTATTTGGTCGATTCCAAAATCTAATGAAGGAGTGGAAAGCAAAATGCCAAAAAGAAGAGATTTAAAGAAAATCATGGTAATAGGCTCTGGTCCAATCGTAATTGGTCAAGGAGCTGAATTTGACTATGCTGGTACACAAGCCTGCCTAGCTCTTAAAGAAGAAGGATACCAAGTTGTATTGGTTAACTCTAATCCGGCAACTATTATGACTGATACAGCAATCGCTGATAAGGTATATATGGAACCATTAGACTTAGAAAATGTTGCCAAGATTATTCGTTATGAAAGACCAGATGGTTTAATTTGTTCTATTGGTGGACAAACTGGTTTAAATTTGGGTATGCAACTTTATCGTAAGGGTATTTTAGATGAGTGTCAAGTTGAATTATTAGGAACTGGTTATGACGCTATTAATAAAGCTGAAGATAGAGAATTATTTAGAGATTTATGCTTAGAAATTGGCGAACCAATTTTAGAAAGTGTTAACTGCAAAACTATTGAAGAGGTTGTGAAAGCAGCTAATAAGATTGGGTATCCAGTAATTTTACGTCCAGCTTTTACCCTAGGTGGTACAGGTGGTGGCTTTGCTGGCTCTGATGAAGAAGTTAAAGAACTAGCTAAAAATGCCTTAAAATTATCTCCTGTTGGGGAAGTATTAGTAGAAAAGTCTATTAAAGGGTTCAAAGAAATTGAATATGAGGTCTTAAGGGATAAAAACGATACGGCTATTGTTGTATGTAATATGGAAAATGTTGACCCAGTTGGTATTCATACTGGTGATAGTATTGTTGTGGCACCTAGTCAAACCTTAACTAACAAAGAATATCAAATGCTAAGAAATAGTGCCCTAAAGATTATTAGAGCTCTTAAGATTGAAGGTGGCTGTAACGTTCAGTTTAGCTTAGACCCATATTCTTTCCAATATTATGTTATTGAGGTAAACCCAAGAGTTTCTCGTTCCAGTGCTCTAGCTAGTAAGGCATCTGGATATCCAATTGCCAGGGTTTCAGCTAAAATAGCTTGTGGTATGCTTTTAGATGAAATTGATATTGCCAATACTAAGGCTAGCTTTGAACCAACTTTAGATTATGTTGTTACAAAAATTCCTCGTTTTCCATTTGATAAATTCCAAACAGCTAATCGTCACCTATCAACGCAAATGAAGGCAACAGGTGAGGTTATGGCAATTGGCAGAACTATTGAGGAAAGCTTGTTAAAAGCTGTTCGTTCTTTAGAAAATAAAGTTTGTCACCTATATTTACCTAAATTAGAAAAAATGGCGAAAAAAGAATTGATAAGCTTTATTAAAGAGGAAAATGATGAACGAATTTATGCTATAGCTGAAGCTATGCGTAAGGATGTTACTATTGATGATTTATATCAAATTACAAAAATAGATCGTTTCTTTTTAGAAAAAATTTATCATATTATTGAACTTGAAAATCAGATTAAAGCTGATCCACTTAATATTGCTAACCTTAAGTTGGCTAAACGTTATGGTTTTGCGGATGAATTTATAGCCAAGCTAGCTAATAAGACTCCAAAAGAAATCTATGAAATAAGATTAGCTAATAATATTTTCCCAGTTTATAAGATGATTGATACTTGTGCTAGTGAATTTAAGTCTTATATTCCTTATTTTTATTCAACATACGAACATGAAAATGAAAGTATTAGAAGCGACAAGAAAAAGGTTATCGTACTAGGTTCAGGGCCAATAAGAATTGGTCAAGGAGTGGAATTTGATTATTCAACCGTTCACGCAATATGGGCAATCAAGGAAGAAGGGTATGAAGCAATTGTTATTAACAATAACCCAGAGACTGTTTCAACCGATTACACTCTATCTGATAAATTGTATTTTGAACCTTTAACTTATGAAGATGTTATGAATATTATTCATTTTGAACAACCAGAGGGTGTTATTGTTGCTTTAGGTGGTCAAACAGCTATTAATTTAGCTTCAGCTCTAGAAAATAGTGGTATTAAATTAATAGGTGCTACTGCTAAAGCCATTGATTTAGCTGAGGATAGGGAAGAGTTTGAACAAATTATGAACAAACTAAATATTCCTATGCCTAGTGGTAAAGGTGTATATACAGTCGAAGATGGTTTAAAGGAAGCTGAAACAATTGGCTATCCTGTGTTAGTTCGTCCATCCTTTGTATTAGGTGGTAGAATGATGCATATCGTATATGATAAAGAAAATTTAGAAGCTTTCATTAAAGAAGCTTTAGATTATGATCCTACACACCCAGTATTAGTAGATAAATATATAAGAGGCCAAGAATGTGAAGTAGATGCCATCTGTGATGGTAAGGATGTTTTCATTCCGGGTATTATGGAACATATTGAAAAAACAGGTGTTCATAGTGGGGATTCTATGAGTGTTTATCCACCATATTCTTTAAGCGAAGAAGTATGCAATACTATTTGCGACTATACAACTAAAATTGGTATTGGTTTAGAATTGATAGGCTTATTCAATATTCAATTTATTGTAGAGCCTAATAATAAAGTTTCTATAATAGAAGTTAATCCTCGTTCATCAAGAACGGTTCCATTCTTAGCTAAATCTACTAATGTTCCAATTGCTAAAATAGCTGCGAAAGTTATGTTAGGTAATAAGCTAAAGGATTTAGGTTATGTTGGTAAATTGCCAAATAGAAGAAGACATTATGTCAAATCTCCAACCTTCTCTTTCACGAAAATTAGAGGTCTAGATGCGGTCCTTTCACCAGAAATGAAATCAACTGGTGAAGCAATTGGCTATGATTCATCTTTAAATAGAGCACTTTATAAATCATTAAAGGCAAGTGGCTTAAGAGTTGCTAATTATGGTACAATTTTAGCTACGATAGCAGATATTGATAAAGAAAGAGCCCTAACACTAGTAAGAAGATTCTATAATTTAGGCTTTAATATTGTAGCTACTAAAGGAACAGCTATGTATTTAAGGCAAAATGGCATTAGAACAAGAATCCTAAAGAAGATTTCGGAAGGTTCTGAAGAAATTTTAGAACAAATTCGCAAAGGTTATATTACCTATGTCATTAATACAGTAAATGAAGATAAACGTAATACAAAACACGATGGCGTTTTGATTAGAAGCTGTGCTATTGATAATAATGTAGCAGTATTTACATGTTTAGATACTGTTAATGTATTGCTTAACGTTTTAGAGGAAACTACAATGTCAATTTCCACGATTGATGAGGATTAATATGCAGGAAGTAGTATTAGAAATAGTTGAAAACAAACCTTTGAGCTCACAAATTTATCAAATGGTTTTAAAAGGTGACTTGACCGCAATTAAAAATCCTGATGAATTTGTAAATATAAAACTAGAAAATTTCTATTTGCGTCGTCCATTTAGTGTGGCCGATTTTACGGATTCATCACTAACTATAATTTACAAAGTTTTAGGTGAAGGTACAAAGGAAATGACATCTTTACCAAGAGGAACCAAACTAAATGTCTTAATAGGGCTTGGTAATGGCTTTACAGAATTTAGCCAACATCCTCTTTTGGTTGCTGGCGGAATTGGCATTGCTCCCTTTGTTAAATTGATAAAAGAGTTTAATGAACGGGGCATAAAACCTACTTTAGTTTACGGCGAACAAACAAAAGACAATTTTGTTCTTCTTGATTTTTTTAAAATGCATACAAACTTGTATTTGACTACAGATGATGGTACGTTAGGTTTTAAAGGAAATAGTGTGGAATTTTTAAAAGCTCATTCCTTAGAATTTGACAAATACTATGCCTGTGGTCCGATGCCGATGCTAAAGGCTTTGACTAATTATAGTAAAGATGGCTACCTATCACTAGAAGCTAGAATGGGTTGTGGTTTTGGGGCTTGTATGGGCTGTTCGATTAAGACCATTAATGGTTATAAGCGCGTTTGTAAAGAAGGCCCTGTATTTAAAGCGGAGGAAATTATCTATGAATAAAACAATTACGTTGTTTAATCATACTTTTAAAAATCCTATTATACCTGCTAGTGGTTGTTTTGGCTTTGGTTATGAGTTTAGTGATTTATATGATTTAAATATTTTAGGCTCTATAGCTTTAAAAGGAACAACTAAAGATGCCCGTTATGGTAATCCGTTACCAAGAATTGCTGAATGCCCTGGTGGTTTAATTAATGCCATTGGCTTGCAAAATCCGGGAGTAGAAAAAGTTATTAGTGAAGAACTCCCTAAGCTACGCACAGTATATAGTGATAAGGTTATTGCTAATGTTGGCGGCCATAGTAAAGAAGAATATATGGCGGTAGTTCAAGCTTTTTGTCAGGTAGACGATGTTGTAGCTATCGAATTAAATATATCCTGTCCTAACGTTAAAGGTGGCGGTATGGCATTTGGTCAAGATCCACAAATAGCCTATGATTTAATAAAGGCAATAAGACCGATTTGTACTAAGCCATTAATTGTTAAACTTTCACCAAATGTAACTGATATAGTAGCAATGGCCAAGGCTTGTGAAGCAGCTGGCTGTGATGGTTTTAGCTTAATAAATACTTTAGTCGGGATGCGAATAGATATTAAGCGCCGTCGGCCAATTATTAGTGTAACCTCAGGTGGTTATAGTGGACCAGGCGTTTTCCCTATCGCACTTAAGATGGTTTATCAAGTGTATGAAAATACCAAATTACCAATCATCGGTATCGGTGGTATTAGTAGTGCTAATGATGTTATTGAAATGATGATGGCTGGGGCAAGTTTAGTTGAGGTAGGAGCTGCTAATTTGGTTGACCCTTATGCATGCCCAAAGATAATTGCTGATTTAGAGCATAAAATGCAAGAGTTAAAAATCACAAATTTAACGGATATAATTGGTATCGCACATTGCAAATAAATAAAAATCATTGTAAAATATACCTAAGAAGTAGGTGTATATATGATTTGGGAAATTTCTATTGATCCAATTGCTAAATGGCTTGGGTCTTGGAGCGTTGAAATTTCGTTTGGCTCGATAGTATTTCGCATCGTATTAGCTATTGCTTTATCTTTTATAATTGGTATTGAAAGATCGTCTCGTAATCATGCGGCAGGTGTTAGAACCTACATTTTAGTTACATTAGGTTCAACCATTGCTATGATGACTAATCAATTTATTTTTGATACCTTTGAAACGGGCGATGCTTCTCGTTTAGGGGCACAGGTAATTTCAGGAATTGGTTTTTTAGGAGCTGGGACGATTATGATTACTTCACGTAGTCAAATAAGAGGACTAACCACGGCTGCAGGTCTTTGGGCGTCTGCTTGCATGGGACTTTCAGTAGGTGTTGGTTTTTATACCTTGGCTATTGTTGGTACAGCTTCTATTTTCTTGGTTTTTACTATTTTACAAAGTTTAGAGAGCAATTTAAAGGATATGTCCAAAAGCTTTACGATTCACATTGAATTAAATTCAACGCAATACTTAAAGCAAATGACTAACTATATTCGTAGTTTAAATATAGTTATTCAACGGATTGAAATAAATACGGCATATAAAGAATCAGGTTTAGCTGTTTATACAATTTATTTATATAACAAAAATAAAGGCTATAAAAATATGAAACATATAGCCATTTTGAGTGCAATTCGTGATTTAGAGTATGTCAATTATGTAGAAGAAATATCATGAGGTAAAAATAATGGAAAATAATGTAATTATAGCATGTGATTTTGCTACTAAGGATGACCTTTATAATTTTTTAAAACCATTTGAAGGTCTTAATCCTTATTTAAAAATTGGTATGGAATTATTTTATGCTTGTGGACCAGAAATGGTTAAAGAGTTAAAAGATAAAGGCTTTAAAATATTTTTAGATTTAAAGCTTTGTGATATTCCAAATACGGTAGAAAAGGCTATGCGTAATTTGGCTAAATTAGGTGTAGATATTACCAATGTCCATGCTAGTGGAGGCATTAAGATGATGGAGGCAGCTAAACGTGGTTTAGCTGGTTCAAACACAAAATTAATTGCTGTTACTATTTTAACATCTCTAGATGATACAGCCTTAAGTCAAGAGCTTGACATAAATAAAACTGTTAAAGAGGTTGTCTATGACTATGCTAAAAATGCTAAAAAGGCTGGCTTAGATGGTATTGTATGTTCACCGCTTGAAGCAGGTATTGCAAAAGAATTAGGTTTAATTAGTGTTACACCAGGAATTAGATTAGCAGGTGACCAAAAAGGTGATCAAAAGCGTGTTACTACCCCACATGATGCATATAATTTAGGTAGTACATATATTGTGGTTGGCCGTTCAATTACAGGTAGTGAAAATCCTGTAGAACAATATTTAAAATGTGTGAAGGAGTTTGGCAATGAGTGATTTTACAAAAGAAGTAGCAAAAATATTATTGGAAATTAAGGCGGTTTTTTTACGTCCTAGTGATCCATTTACTTGGGCTAGTGGAATTAAAAGTCCAATCTATTGCGATAATAGATTAATTTTAGGTAATGTTAATGAAAGAATTTATGTTGAAACAGCTTTATCAAAAATGATTCAAGAGTATTATCCAGATGTAGAAGTAATAATGGGTACTTCAACAGCAGGTATACCACATGCTGCTTATGTTTCTGACTTACTTGATTTACCAATGGGTTATGTAAGAACATCAGCAAAGGATCATGGTCGGCAAAATCAAATTGAGGGTGCTGATCCTAAGGGCAAGAAAGTTGTCGTTATCGAAGATTTAATTTCTACAGCTGGTTCAGTTTTAGAAGTTTGTAATGTGCTAAAGGAATATGGCGCTGAAGTATTAGGTATTGCTTCCATTTTTACTTACAATTTAGCTAAAGGTAAAAAGAGATTAGAAGCAGCTAATACAACTAATCATTCATTATCCAATTTTGAAGCCTTAGCTGAAGTTGCTTTAACGGAAAATTATATTACAAAGGAAGAATATAACAAGGTGTTAAAGTTCCAAAGCAACCCAGATGATCCAAGTTGGATGGAATAATTATAAATAATAAAAAGTATGATAAAGGTATTTTGCTTATCTATTAGATAATTAGTGGCATAATACCTTTTTTATGTAAAAAAATACAAGGTGCAATTATAAAGCAAAATAAACAAGTTATTATTTGATTGTGATGAAAAATAAGGCTTAGTAGACGTATAAAAATAGAAATATTTTATAAAATTATCGTAGAAACATTTTTAAATTTAATATTGCCAATTAGATAGTTATTAATAGAATATTGTATTTTTTTATTAAATAGTGTAAAATTAACTATACATTAGTATATACTTCCGATTGAGGAATTAAAATATAGGAGAATATATGGTTATAACTTTTATAATTGATTCATATGATGAATCTAGTAATGGTATAGCTACGAGTACAAAACGATTTGCTAAAAAATTAGTTGAAATGGGACATAGTATTCAAGTTGTAGCTTCGTCAGTCAGTGCAAATGGTGATATAAAGGGGTATAATTTAGGTGTTTCAAAAGTGCCGATTTTGTATCAAGTTTCTAAATCACAGGGTTTCGTTTTTGCTAAATGTAATAAAAAGGAAATTAAAGAGGCTATTTTACGTAGTGATATTGTACATCACTTGATGCCGTTTAAAATTGAACGTTATGCTAAAAAGATATGTGATAGATATCATATTCCATCTTCCGCAGCATTTCATTTACAACCTGAAAACATTACATCAACGATTCACT
Organism: uncultured Acholeplasmatales bacterium; assembly: GCA_944324725.1. Taxonomy (GTDB): domain Bacteria; phylum Bacillota_I; class Bacilli_A; order Acholeplasmatales; family Anaeroplasmataceae; genus CALUXS01. The sequence continues at coordinate 4,393 of CALUXJ010000027.1, read as the reverse complement.
TAAACAAGGTTGAAGCAGTTAATAGGTATATATACAAAAAATTTAAAAAATTTTATGATAAATTTGATCATATTCATTGCCCAAGTAATATGATAAAAGAGCAATTAGTTTTAAATGGTTATAAATCCCAATTACATGTCATATCTAATGGTGTTAGTAATAGCTTTAAGGCTAAACATATTCCCAAAAAGCAAGAGTGGCAAGGTAAGTTTGTAATTTTGATGATAGCTCGTCTTTCCGAAGAAAAACGCCAGGATTTAATAATTGAAGCTGTCAAGCAATCTAAGTATGAAAAGGATATCCAAATCGTTTTTGCAGGTAAGGGTCCTACATATGCTCAGTTGGTAAAATTAAGTTCAGGCTTAACTAATCCAGTTTCTTTTGGCTTTTATTGCGAGAATGAATTAATTGATATAATTAATATGGCTGATTTATATGTTCATGCTTCAGATGCAGAAATTGAAGCGATTGGCTGTATGGAAGCTTTTACTTGTGGAGTTGTGCCAGTTATTTCAGATTCTAAGCTTTCAGCTACTAACCAATTTGCCATTGATGAGATGAACTTGTTTAGACATGGTGATGCTTTGTCATTGCAATCTAAAATTGATTACTGGTTTGAAAATCCAGAACAGAAGAAAATTCGTAGTAATGAATATATTATTTACGCCCAAAAATATAGTATAAATAATACAGCTAAAGAATTAGAGAAAATGTTTTATGACACGATTAGAGATAGTAAGAAATCAAAGTAATAAAATAAATGATGGCTTTTTATTGGTTGATAAGCCACAAAAGATGACTTGTAATGACTTATGTCAAGTTTTGAAAAGGCGCTATAATATAAAATCATGTGGTCATAGTGGAACATTAGATCCAGATGCAACAGGGGTAATGATTTTGGCTTTTGGTAGAGCAACAAAATTATTATCCCTTTTAGATAAGGAAGACAAGACCTATTTGGCTACAATTTGTTATGGTATTTTAACAGATACGCTAGATATTGGGGGTAAAATAATTGGTGAAAAGCCGGTTAATATAACGGCTGAAATGGTAAAAGAGGCTACTACTAAACTTAGTTTAGCAACAACCCAAATTCCCCCTATGATGGCAGCTATTAAAATTAATGGTAAAAAGCTTTATGAATATCAAAGAGCCAACCAAGAAGTTGAGGTAAAACCACGCGCTTGTCAAATTATTGACTATGAACTTATAGAGCCTTTAAAAATAAAAGAAAAAAATTATACAACAAGTATCAAATTACATGTAACTAAAGGTTATTACATAAGAAGTTTTGCTAGAGATTTGGGAGACTTAATGGACACCTATGCCACCTTACTAGATTTAAGGAGGATAAAAGCTGGCTCAATTGATATTTCTCAATGTTTAACATTAGATAAAATTTTAAAGGAAGAAATTTCCTTAATAAGCATTACAGATTTCTTAAAATATGATACAATAGAGATAACGGAAAATATTTTAAAGTTTGTTTTAAATGGCGTAACCCTTTACCCACGCAATTTAATTAATGATAGCAATGCTACTAATATTAATGATTTAAGGCGGTTTATCTTAACTTATCAAGGTCAGCCAATAGCTATTTATGCACGTATAGATAATATTTTTCGCCCACTATTTAAATTTTAAGGGGGATTAATATGAATGTAATATGGATAAAAGATGGAAACTTTGTTAATTTAAATGAAGAACTATGCTGTGCAATAGGTAATTTTGATGGTGTGCATTTAGGCCATCAACAACTAATTAACAAGAGTAAGGAATTTAATTTGAAAAGTGCAGTTTTAACCTTTTCACCACACCCTTTCACAATCTTAAAAAAAATTGTACCTTATCGCCAAGTAACCCCTACAAGTCATAAAATAAAAATAATAGAGGGAATGGGCATTGATTATTTGTTTATCGTAGAGTTTACCCAGGCTATTGCCGATATGGATAAAATGGTTTTTATAAATAATTTAAAAAAATTAGGTATCAAATGTGTAGTATGTGGATATGACTTTACCTTTGCTAAAAAGGCTTCGGGAACTATTAAAGACTTAGCAGCTTATTTTGATTTTCAGGAAATTCCTAAATATCAAATTGACAATATTCGAGTTTCAACTACTTATATAAAAGAGTTGTTATCATTAGGTGATGTTGAATACGTAGCTAAAATGTTAGGAAGACCATTTAGTATAATTGGTAAAGTTATTGCCGGTAAAGAATTAGGACGAACAATTGGATTTCCAACGGCCAATATTGATTATGCAGATTACTATTTACCTCAAAATGGGGTATATGCGGTTAAAGTCTTATATGGTGGCAAAAGCTATCTAGGCATGGCTAATATTGGTAATAATCCAACAGTTGAATTTACAGAAAATATTAAATTAGAAGTAAATATTTTTGATTTTAATCAAAGTATCTATGGACAAAATCTAGAAACAGTATTTTATCATAAAACGCGTTCAGAAAGAAAATTTAGTGATGTTAAAGAGCTTGCAAAAACGCTAGAAAGTGATAGACTTATGATAAGAGAATATTTTAAGGAGGCATAATTATGAAACTAATGGTAATTATTGTGAACAATGATGATGCGAAGGCTGTAAGTAAGGCTTTAGTAAAAAATAAATTTTATTCTACTAAATTAGCATCAACAGGTAGTTTTTTGTTAAGTGGTAATACGACAATGTTAGTTGGTTGCCAAGATGATGAAGTGGAAAAAGCCATTGAAGTTATTAAAGGTGAGGCCCATCAAAGAAAAAAGATGGTTACTCCAATTGCCTCAATGACCGCAGGCTTATTAAGCCCTAGTCCAATTGAAGTAACAGTTGGTGGGGCTACCATCTTTATATTGGATGTAGAAAAGTTTGTAAAATTATAAGAAAAACTTGAATTATCAAAATATTATGTTATAATAAATAAGCTTACGATTTACTTTGTTTTTCGTACCTCTGGCGAATTACTAGGTTAATCGCGCATAAATTATAAAGGAGGAAAATAAAATGGCTTTAACTGTTGCTCAAAAGGCAGAATTAGTTAAAAAGTATGGTAAAAATCCAACTGATACAGGTTCTACTGAAGTTCAAATCGCTATTTTAACTGCTGAAATCAATCAATTAAACACTCATTTTGCTGTTCATAAACATGATTTTCACAGCCGTCGTGGTTTGATGACTAAAGTTGGTCAACGCCGTAGTTTATTAGCTTATTTACAAAAGAAAGATTATAAAGCTTATGTGGCTTTAATTGAAAGCTTAGGCTTAAGAAAGTAGTAAAAAAGGAAGTTGTTCTTCCTTTTTTCTTTTTCTAAAAGATAATTTCTTGACCTTGCCATTTAATTTGCTATAATTAAGCTTAGAATAGATATCCAATTGAGGTGAAATTATGGTTTCAGAATTCGGAAAAGTTATGCGTTTGATTAGACAAGAGTCTGGTGATTCTTTGCGTATACTAGCTCAAAAATTAAATGTTTCAGCAGCGTTTTTGTCTGCTATGGAAGTTGGTAAGAAAAAAATACCATTGGAATATATTGACAAGATTTGTGAAATATATAATTTAGATAGTAATAAAAGAGAAGAACTAGAAGATGCCGTTAGTTTAACAAATAAAAGAGTGCTTTTATCTCTTGATGATTTAAATGCCAAACAAATGGAGGCATCATTACTTTTTGCTAGAAAAATTAAAACTGCAGATCCTGAATTAATTCAAAAATTATTGATGGCTTTAGAAGATACAAATGAAAAAAACTAATCCTCTAAGTGTAGTTCGAATTAAAAATCTAGCTTGTCAAACGCGGGATTATTTTAAAATTGATTCAAATACTTATTTTCCTATTTTACCAATTATCGAAAGGATGGTAGTGACTGGAAAATTAAATTTAGAGATTGTAGAAGATGAAAGTCTAAAAGAGGCATATGCCTTATATGATTTAACTCAAAACACGATTTTTGTGCGGGAATCCGTTTATAATGAGTGTTATACGGGGGAATATAGGTCTAATTTTACGTTGGCTCATGAATTTTTTCACTATATACAAGGTCAAGTTTTAAATTTTTCTTTCGAAGAGGTAGATAAAACTCTACCTTATTGTGATCCTGAATGGCAGGCTAATGAATATGCTGCCCAGTTATTAATTCCTGATTCTGCCCTTGAACTATCTAATGCTGAGATAGTTTCACGCTACCATGTCTCTTTAGAATTTGTTTTAACTCGTAAATTAAAAGCTCAAAAAAGAAAAAATCACATTAAGTCAGAATTGTAGTAAATTGTGTTATTTTGTGGTTTTTCTTTTTTTTCTTTAATAAAAAGTAGAAAATGTTATAATCCCGTTTTCAACAGTTTTATTAAAAAAACGTGGTAGTTACCACGTAATTCTAATTTTTAAATGTTGTTA
>CALUXJ010000026.1 GCA_944324725.1 uncultured Acholeplasmatales bacterium | reverse complement strand
TTTTAAAAAATCCTCTTTTTGAGGTTTTTTCGTCGTGGTTTTATTGTATACGTTAATTTATTGAAAAAAATATTAATTTAATACTTGATTTTCCTTATCTAATTTTATAGGTCGTATTTCTTTAAAATTTGTTGTTTAAGTAATAAATATAAACCAGGTATGATAATTAATTGTAACAAAATACCAGGCAAAGCCATAACAAAAGATAAATTAAGCCAGGTTTTAAAATGATAGCTACCTGCCTGAAAAATAAAGGCATTAGTTAAACCAGAAACTATCCGGCCAGCTAACATACTAATTATTAGGGCTATATATATGTTTAATGTTACCCAACGCGTTTTGATTAATTTGACTAAAAGTCCCATCATAAAGCCATAAGTAATTAATTCAAGGGTCATTCCTGGCAAAACTACCGCACTAGGCATACTCGTCATTAAAAAAGATAGAATTGGGGTTAACATCCCAATAGCTATTCCCGGAATAATTCCTAATAATGCCCCACCTAAAATAACAGGTAAGTGCATTGGTAAAAAGATGTTACCCCCACTAGGAACCATATGAAAACAAAAAGGTAACACTAAACCAATAGCAATAAAAAAGGCAATCGCAATTATACGTTTAATTTCCTTATGCATTATAATGTTCCTTTAATAAACAAATTTCTTTAGCATAGCCAGCTAAATCATCATGTGGAGTTTCTAAATACATGGGTAAATCTTTTAGTAATGGGTGATTAATAATTTTATAGAAAGTCTCTAAACCAATATAGCCTTCACCCAGTGCCGCATGGCGGTCTTTATAAGAGGCAAATGGCATCTTAGAGTCGTTTAAATGAAGAGCCTTCAATTTATCTAAACCTATCTCTTTATCTAAAAGAGCTAAAACCCCATCTAAATCATTAACAATATCATATCCAGCCGCAAATACATGGCAAGTATCTAGGCAAACCCCAAATTTTTCAGGATAATTAAGTCTTTCTAAGATGGCCTTGATTTCTCCAAAATTACGTCCTAAATCACTACCCTTACCAGCCATTAATTCTAGTAAGATTGTTCCTTTATAATCAGCTGAAACCGTTGCATTTAAGCTATCAGCTACTAGTTGGACACCAACTTCTACCCCTTGACCAGTATGAGCACCTGGATGTAGGTTATAAAGGGGATAATTGTATAGAGCCATTCGCTTAAAATCTGCCTCTAAAATCATTTTGGCTAGTTCACGCACTCTTTCATCCTTACTAGCACAATTAAGCGTGTAAGGAGCATGGACAAGTGGTGGAACTAAATTATTATCCTCTGCCACCTTGAGATAGGCTAAGTAGTCCTTTTCATCATATTCCTTTTGTTTAAAGCCTTGAGGATTACGACTAAAGAATTGAAAAGTATTACCACCAATACTAACAATATCCTTACCAGCCTTCTTCAAGCCTTTTGCTATACTTAAATGACAACCAATTTTTAACATGATAAACCATCCTTTATTTGCAGTAATTTTTTATTATTTGTTTGTTGTAATAAATAAGGTTTAGCTATAAAAGCTAAATGTGTTTGCGCTACTTCCCATTTTCTAATACGATTTTGACTATAAATACTATAAATTCCTAAAGTAATAATAGCTAAAAACAACCACCCTAAATATTTATGATATAAATCTCTTGCTCGACCTAAAAACATAATTTGATACCCATCATAAAAAGTATGCTTATAGTACCATTTATTTTTTAAACAAAGAGCAACAGGATAAAGCAAAAATAATGTTAGAACATTACTAGCTATAAAAGCTAGATTAATTAATAATTCTTTTAGCACATTACCTGTAAAGCAACTTAAACCCTGTAACTTAATATCTAGTAAATGGGTATGGGAGACTTTAAAAACTGTTATTTTTTTAGGGATGAAAAGAGCAAAAATACCCAATGTTATAATGGTAAAGAAATACCATGAAACCCACTTAACAAATAAGCTTTTTCCCTTACCAGCAAAGCTCAGCTTGTGATTATCATAGCAAGTACTATTTACCTCTTGCCGCATTTCTTGACAAAGGGTAAAAGGATAAGCTAAGCCAAAGGTTATAAATAGTAAAAACCATCTAACAAGCTTGCTCAATAAATATTTAAATAGGTTACGCTTGAAATAACTATTAAGGACTTTATCCTTCAAGCCATTATCAGCTTGACCTAAATTTTTAATGGCAGTTAAATCGCCTTTCTTATAATAAGAATTTAGTTTTTTTATTAGCTCATTTTTACGGTTAGCTGGTAAATTACTTTCTAAAATATCATCATAGAGTTTAGCTGTACTGCTTAATAATCTAACTAACTTAATATGTGAAACATAGATAATAGTATTAATGGTAAAAAAGGAAAATGCTATGCCTATTATAATAATTAAGAAATAAATAATATCGCTATATAAAGCCATATTTTTATCTAAATTAGTAATAAAGGCTATCAATATTATAGTAGCAGAATATAGACCAAAAATTAAATAAATTAGATAATTGTGTAAAACTATAAGATGTTTTGTTATAGGCCTATTAAAAAGATATAATAATAAGTAAAGAATCAAGCTAATTAAATACGGAATCCCTACTGCTATTATAAAGGTTTCTTTATTGCTTGAATTTATTAAAGTAATATAGCCTAGTAATTGCAGTAAGGCAAAAAGAACAATTTCTAATTCAAATATAACATTAATTTTTTTCATCTACATCATATAAAAAGTTTTCAATTTCCTGGAATAATTGCAAATCATTTTGATAATTAAAGTCGTTAGCCAAAACATTTATAACCTTAAATTTACTTAAATCAATAGCTCTACCAATATCTAAATATTCCTTAAACTTATTAAAGTCTAGTAGACCTGCTGATTGGTGGACAGGATGCCTATTTTCTTTTTCAATTCTTCTTTTAAATCTATTATATAAAATTTCATAATCAGCAGTAAAATTCAAAACTAAAACTGGCACCTTTTCCCAAGTTAAGTCATATAGGGTTTTAATATCCATAGCCTTAAAATTAGCTTCTAAAATAAGTGGAGCTGAAATTTTCATACTTTCAGCCAAAACATAAAACATAACCGCCATAGAACCTCGACTTAAACGCAAGTTTTCTGTCCGATCTTTAAAACCAATTTGATCAGCTAATAATTCTTTAATTTTATCTTTAGTTAAAAGTAAGATATGATACTTTTGACTTAAAAGTTCAGCATAGGTTGATTTACCTGTAGCTAAATCACCTGTAATAACAATAATTTTATTCATTTTTACCACCCCTTTAGAGGAAAATAAAGGTGTTAACCTAACGTAAACACCCTTATCATTCTTATTCTTCAATTTCTTCTAACATCTTATGTTTTAAATTAGAAAGCTTCTTAGTTAAATCCACGTAATAAATTTGTGGATATTCAAAACGTTTTACTTCTTCCCAAATGGTCTTAAATTCATTTTGTGAATAGTCTCTAATTTCTGTTAGAGTTGGTAATTTATAAACTAACTTACCTTTTTTAAAGATTGGCTCTAATAGTGGTCTTAAAGTAAAGGTGCCAGCTTTAAAGGTCTTATTTTTCCAGGTATTCATTTGATGATAAATTGTTAAATCCTCATCCTCACTTAATTTTTCTTTGTGAAGGCTCATAACATCCGCTAAAGCCATATGAGTTTCTTTATCGTAAATACGATATAAATCCTTATACCCTGGATTAGTAATCTTTTCGACATTTTCACTACGTTTAATCTTTGGCACCGCTCTACCATTAACATAGATACTAGAAAGCTTATATACCCCACCAAAAACTGGAGTTGTTTTAGAACAAATTAGGTTTTCTCCTACGCCCATTGAATCAATTTTAGCACCTTGTTTTAATAAAGATGAAATTAAATATTCATCAAGACTATTAGAAATAACAATTGTACAATCATTCATTCCGGCCGCATCAAGTTCTTTTCTAATTTTCTTTGATAAGTAAGCCATATCGCCTGAATCAATTCTTACCCCTTTTAAACGATAACCATTAGGCTCTAAAACCTCTTTAGCAGCCTTAATAGCGTTAGGTAGACCAGATTTTAATGTATCATAGGTATCTAGTAATAATACAGAATTTTGCGGATAGGTCTTGCAGTAAGCCTTAAAGGCATCAAGCTCACTATCAAATGATTGAACGAAAGAATGAGCCATAGTGCCTAAAGCTGGCATACCAAATTCCTTACCGGCATAAGTTGTAGCTGTACCAATAACTCCGCCAATATAAGCGGCTCTAGCACCATAAATAGCTGCATCAAAATTGTGTGAGCGACGAGCCCCAAATTCCATAATAGCTCTGCCTTCTGCAGCTTCAACAATTCTATGAGCCTTAGTGGCAATCATTGTTTGGTGATTAATACATAATAAAAGGGCTGTTTCTAAAAGTTGGGCTTCAATAATATTACCCTTAACCCGAATAATTGGCTCATATGGAAAAACAGGCGTTCCTTCTGGAATAGCATATATATCGCCTTTAAATTTAAAATTTTTAAGATAATTTAAAAAATCTTCACTAAATTGTTTTGTGCTTCTTAGATATTCAATATCACTAACATTAAATTTGAAGCGTTTAACAAAATCTACGACTTGTTCTAAACCAGCACATAAAGAATAACCAGCATTATCCGGATTCTTCCGGTAGAACAAATCAAAGGTAACACACTCTTCTGTTTTACCTTCATTAAAATATACTTGGGACATTGTTAGTTCATAAAAATCCATAACTAAACTTAAATCGCGATTGTCCATTTCATCAACTTCCTTCTTAGTGGATTAATTATACACTATTTTTTAACAAAAAACTATTTATTTATTTTAACAATTGCGGGATGACTGGCTAGTAATACTTTAATGCCAATTGGGGCTTTAAAAGCTACCTTAATAAATTTGCCTTCAAGGCCAACAACAAGTCCATCGCCAAAGGATTTATGATTAATTTTATCACCAATACTAAAAGTAACACCTGGGGCCTCAATAGCCTTTTTAGGAGTATCCTTTTTAGATTGATAAATTGAAGCAGGCTTTGGCTTAGGTGTATGCACTAATTCCATTTCTCTAATGAAACGCGAAGGCATATGATACTCTTCATGCCCATACATTAACCTTACTTTCGCTGCTGATAAATACAATCTTTCCTCAGCCCGCGTAATACCAACATAGCAGATTCTTCTCTCTTCCTCTAATTCAGCTGGGCCTAAAGCGTTAATGCTTGGAAAAATACCTTCTTCCATGGCCACCATAAATACAACTCTAAACTCTAAGCCTTTAGCTTGATGGAAAGACATTAATTTAACTGCTTCATCACTATCCCGTTTATTATCAGTATCTGTTCTTAAGCTTAAATCTTGGAGTAAACTAGCTAAAACATTATAATTATCGCCACCATAGGTTTCAATTGCTTCATTTAAAACAGATTTAAATTCATTAATATTTTCAATACGATCTTCTTCGTCATTGTCTTTTAGATAAGCTAGATAACCACTTTTATCAAGTAATAAATCATAAAAGGCCCCTAACTCTAGGTTATTTAGTTCTCCCTTTAAATCCTCAATGATTTTTACAAAATTGCTTAAATTCGTATTATTTACTAGACGTGTAGCAGCATATAGTGAACAATTATTTTCATGTGCAAGCTTATCTAACTTTTCTAATGTTGTGGCGCCAATTTTACGTTTGGGCTCATTAACAATTCGTAAGAACGCTAAATTATCTGTATCATTCATAACTAAGCGTAAATAAGCTACAACATCCTTAATTTCCTTACGACTAAAGAAAGATAGTCCACCATAAATAACATAAGGAATTTTATTCTTAACAAATAAATCTTCAAAATTACGAGAAATGTAATTAGCCCGGTACATAATCGCAAAGTCTTTATATTCGTAGCCTTGCTGTAACAATTCTTTAATTTTATTTAGGACAAAAAGTGTTTCTTCATAAGAGTTTGTTGCCTCAAAATAATATGGCTTTATTGATTCAACTTTAGTAGTAAATAGCACCTTATCAACACGGTCAGGATTATTTTTAATTACCTTGTTGGCTAAATCCAAAATGCTCTTACTAGAGCGATAATTCTCTTCTAATAAAATAAGTTTGGTATAAGGAAAAACATCTCTAAACCGTTTAATATTAGTAACTAAAGCTCCTCTAAAAGAATATATTGATTGGTCTTCGTCACCAACGACAAAAATGTTTTGGCTTTGAGCAGCTAGTAAACAAATAAGTTCAAATTGCACTTTATTAGTGTCCTGAAACTCATCTACTAAAATGTAATTAAACTTTTCTTGATACTTGTGTAATACTTCCTTATGATCCCGAAAAATACTTACTGTTTTGATTAAGAGATCATCAAAATCAAAGGCATTATTTTGTGCTAAATATTCTTGATAGCTTCCCTTTACCTCTTCAAACATTTTCCCCTTATAAGGATCACCTAGACTAAAATTTGGTAAATTTTTAGAGGCACTAATCCAAGATTTAAAGGTTTGCGGTTTGATATCATCATACCCCTTATCCTTTACAATTTTTTTTACTATTTTTAAAGTATCATCATCATCTAAAATTTGAAAATTAGAAGTAAACATACCACCAAGATATTTAGCTTCCACTCTTAAAAACCTAGCACAAAAGCTATGAAAGGTTGAAACCCACATAAAACGAGTATCAATACCTAGTAAGCCTTCAATACGTTCTTTCATTTCTCTAGCGGCCTTGTTTGTAAAAGTTACTGCTAAAATACTACCAGGATTAACCCCTAATTCATCAATCAAGTAGGCTATCCGTCTAGTTAAAACTCGCGTTTTACCAGAACCAGCCCCAGCCATAACCATGACTGGTCCTTCCGTTTGTAAAACAGCCTCCTTTTGTCTTTCATTTAATCCCTGTAAAATATCCATTTTATTCTCCTATAAATTCTTCATAAGTTGTGTACTTATCAATTATCTTACCATCGCTACCAAAATAGATAATCCGATTAGCTACTGTTTGTAACAACTCTGCATCATGGCTAGAAAAAATAATATTTCCTTTATAAGCAATTAAACCATTATTTAAGGCAGTGATTGATTCCAGATCTAAATGATTAGTAGGATCCTCTAATAATAAAACATTAGGTCCCTCTAGCATTAATTTAGCTAAGTTACATCTAATCTTTTCTCCCCCAGATAAAACACTCGCTTTTTTCAAGCTTTCTTCACCACTAAAGAGCATTCTACCAAGCCAAGAACGAATAAATGATTCCGCTTGTTCATCTTTAGAAAATTGTCTTAACCAATCAACTAAGTTTAAATCAGTGTTGAAAAGCTCACGATTGTCCTGTAACAAGCTACCAACCTGCGTTGTCACTCCCCATTTATAAGAACCTGTATAATCATTATCCTTGCCTAATAAAATAGCAAAAAGAGCTTCTACAATTTGAGAATTTTCCGCTAAGATAGCAATTTTATCATTTTTATTAACACTAAAAGTCAAATTAGAGAAAAGACCTGGCTTAGTTAGTTTTTCAACAAATAAAATGTCATTACCCACTTCTCTATTAGGTTTAAACCCTACAAAAGGATAACGTCTACTAGATGGTTCTAGATTATTAAGTTCAATCTTATCTAATAATTTTTTTCTAGAAGTTGCTTGCCGTGATTTAGACTTATTGGCACTAAAGCGTTCAATGAAGGCCTTTAGCTCCTTTATTTTTTGCTCAGCTTTTTTATTTTCATCCTTCATTTGGCTTAATAATAATTGGCTAGATTCATACCAAAATTCATAGTTACCTACATATAGTTTTATTTTGCCATAATCAACATCACAAATATGGGTACAAACGTTATTTAAAAAATGTCTGTCATGGGATACTACTAAAACTGTATTAGGAAAGTTAAGTAAGAAATTTTCCAACCATCTAACTGCCTTATAATCTAGGTTATTAGTCGGCTCATCCAGCAATAAAACATCAGGGTTACCAAATAATGCCTGGGCAAGTAATACCTTTACCTTTAATTTAGCATCCAAATCACCCATCAAAGAATAAAAATAAGAACTATCAATACCTAAACCAGCCAATAAAGTTTCAGCGTTAGCTTCAGCTTCCCAGCCACCCATATTAGCAAATTCTCCTTCAAGCTCCGCTAAAGCTAAACCATCTTCATCTGTAAAGTTTTCTTTAGCATAATACTTCTCTTTCTCTTCTTTAATTCGCATTAATTCTTTATGGCCTAATAAAACCGTATCAATTACTGTATAATTATTATATTTATTTTGATCCTGGGCTAAAACAGACATTCTTTCCTTAGGATCTAGGTGAACATCACCATTAGTTGGCTCAATTTCATGGGCTAAGAGCTTTAAAAAGGTCGATTTACCAGCTCCATTTGCCCCAATAATGCCATAACAATTGCCATTAGTAAAACTTAAATTAACATCCTTAAATAATGTTCTACTTCCATATTGTAATCCTAAATTTTCAACTTTTAACATGCTCGCCACCAACCTTTAAAATATCTTTCAAATTATAACATAAAGCTCTTAGATAAACAACTTTATTAAACGATAAAAATATGTTAAAATATACCGCGGAGGTTGATACGATGATTATAAAGGCAAGAATTATTGATAATACGAAAATTGAACTTTTAGAGGATGCTAAAGCCGGTGATATCATTGACTTAAAGGAACTAGTTGACGTTGATTTAAGTTTTTTAAATAATAAAATCGCTAGTGAAGCTACAGCCCTTTATCAAAAAAATATTAATGAGCAATATGAATTAAAGGTTAAAAGCTTAGAAAATGAAAAAGCTACGGCTTTAAAAGATTTAACGCAAGAAAAAGAAAAAATAATCGCTGACTTAAAGGTTCAAATTGAATCAGAAAAACAAAAATATGAAAACACACTTACTAAGGAAAAGTCTACTTTGACTTTAAACTACGAAAAACAAATAAATGAGCTTAATAACACCATAAAGCTCAAGGATTTAGAAAAAGATAGGGCTTTAGAGCAACTAACTAATAAGAAAAATGAAGAAATTGCCCAAATTAAAGTTAACTTAGATAATAAGGACAAAGATATGGACGCCGCTTTAAAAGATCTTGAATATAAGTTAAATACTGATTTTAATAAGAAACTTAGTGACAAACAAAATGAACTAATTAAAAAAGATGCGGCTTTAAGTAACTTAGAATTAAAGCTTACTAGTGATTATGGTAAACAAATTAACGAGTTAAAACAAGAAAAAGAGCAATTAGTTCAAGCCAACGAAATAGCAAGTTTAAAATTAAAAAATGAATATCAAGAACAAATAAATAATCTTAATAATCAAATCGATAACCTAAAACTAGCCAAATCTAGTCTAAACGTTAAAAAATTAGGTGAGGAGCTAGAGCACTGGTGCAACGAGGAATACCTTAATTATGCAAGTATTGGCTTTAAGAATTGTTTGTGGGAAAAAGATAATGATGCCATTAAGGATGTTGATGATAAAAAAGGAACTAAAGCTGACTACATTTTTAAAGTTTATCTTGATAATACCAAGGAAACTACTTTAACTAGTGTCTGCTGTGAAATGAAAAACGAGGATCCTAATAGTGTAAATAAAAAGAAAAATAGTGACCACTTTGCAAAACTAGACAAAGACAGAGCCAAAAAAGGTTGTGAATACGCCCTTTTAGTCTCTGAACTTGAATGGGATAGTGCTAACGACGCCCCTATAAAAGTGGTTCCTGATTATCCAAAAATGTATTTAGTTAGGCCACCATATTTCATAGCTTTTTTAGCTATTATCTATAATTTAGCTGAAAAATATCGCGATCTTTTATTAAGTAAAAATGCCGAAGCTTTAGCACTTAAAGATAAACAAGAATTAGCTTTAGAATTTGAAGGCTTAATTAAAACCTATATAAATGATCCAATTGACTCCTTAAACAAAAAAATAGAAGACATTTTAAAAAGTTCTGAAGCCATCACTAAAGCTAATCAAAAAATCATTGATACTTGTAATGAAGTTATTAGTAAAACTATAAATAGAATTAAAGAAAAGGTTACTACCTTAGAAATTAAAAAGCTTCCTACCTTTTATAGGAAGCTTGATAAAATAAATTCCATTGATGAGTAAAAAAGTATTGCCCTACTGGCAATATTTTTTAATATCTTAGTGGTCTAGTTGAAGCAAGTTTGTCTAAACTATTAAGGTATGACATATCTTCTTCACTAATTACAAAGTTAAATTCTAAGTTATCATAAATACGTTCTTTATGCACAGATTTTGGTAAAGGTAACGTATTATTTTGTAAACAAAATCTCAAACAAATCTTAGGAATAGTCGTATTATATTTTTGAGCTATTTCTGCTAATTTCGAATTGTTTAATAATTCGCCAGTCGCAAATGGACTATAGGCTTCAACTAAAATACCATTGTCTTGACAATATTTAGTTAATTCAGGTTGAGTATTACCGACAAAATACCTAATTTGATTAACTAGTGGTTTAACGCCAGTAGCTTCCCAAATATTTTCAATATTAGCAATACTAAAATTAGAAACACCTATTGTTTTTATTAAACCTTCTTTTTGCAACTCAATCATAGCTTTCCAAGCTTCAATATTGCCTTTATCACAATTTTCACCTACATTTGACCATGGCCATGGAGCATGAATTAAATATAAATCTATGTAGTCTAAGCCTAAATTATTAAGTGATTCTTTAAAATATTTGATAGTGCCATCATAGGTCTTTATATCAGATGGAAGTTTAGTTGTAATATATAATTTAGAACGATCAATCTTACTATCTTTAATAGCTTTCCCAACGCTTTCTTCATTACCATAAACATAGGCTGTATCAATATGACGATATCCGGCTTCTAGAGCCCATAAAACACTTTGATAGGCTTCATTACCATCTTTGACTTGCCAAGTACCAAAACCAACGGCTGGTATTAGGTAACCATTATCTAATTTAAAATCTAAATTCTTAACTTGTTCCATTATATTCCTCCTCAATTAAGAAAATTATACTATATTTTGTCAAAAAAGGAAAATTAAAAGACTAACACTAGATTTATATTGTTCTAATATTAGTCTTTTAAAATTATAAGGTGTTTAGCAATTCTTTGAAAGAATGGATTGATACTTGGCATTTATCATAGACACTAGCTGGACCGATTCCATAAGATACAAATCCTCCAGCATTTGCGGCATCAATACCAGCTGTTGCATCTTCAACTACAGCACATTCATTAGGTAACAAATCTAACATACTTGCAGCCTTTAAAAAAACTTCTGGATTTGGTTTAGAATGTGTAATATTATTTCCATCACTTATAGCGTCAAAGAAATCTCTTAATCCTATTTTACTTAAAATAAATTTAGTGTTTTTACTGGATGAACCAATGGCCAATTTATATCCACGTTTTCTTAGTTCTTTTAATGTGTCATAAACCTCCTTTGATAAATAGCTCTCATCCATTTGCTCTAAAAGTTTTTTATATATTTCATTTTTTTCATTTGCAAAAGCAATTTTTTCATTTTCTGAATATTTTTTTGTTCCTAAAGCCAACACAACTTCTAGGCTTTCCATCCTAGAAACACCACGTTGTTTCAAATTTTCTTCCCTATTAAAGCCTTTAATTCCTAAACGATTAGCCAATTCCAACCAAGCTTCATAATGAAATTCATCAGTTGAGGTAATAACTCCATCTAAATCAAAAATTACACCCTTAAGCATTTTCTTTTTCCCTTCTATTTTCCTTCAACCATTTAACAGACAAATTTACCCACTCATTCATATGCATATTTTCTAGTTGCCAAGGATATGCCACAGTCTCATCATAAAGACTAAGACCATGATTTCCCCTATTAAATAGATGTAGCTCAAATTCAATTTTATTAGCTCGTAATTTATAGGCTAAACTTACAATATCCAAAGGATGAATAACAGAATCATGATTACTGCCAAAAATAAACATTGGTGGCACTTTTTCATCAATTCGATTCAATAGGTTTACAGCTTCTGCCTCTTCTTCTGTAAAATCTTCTTTGCCTGTCATAATTTGCTGAATACTATATCTTCCGAAATCACCACATAAACCTGCTGCAATTAATTTTTGTAATTCTGGTGATGGTTCTTTATTAACTCTAGCCGGTTTTAAAGAAACAGCAGGATAACCTAATATAAGACCAGCTGGCTTTAATATTTCAGCCTTAGTTGCCAATTTATCTAATAAGAACGACTCATAATAAAATGTTCCTAGACTTAAAGCTAGATGCCCACCTGCTGAGAAACCAGCTATATATATTTGATTTTTATCTATTCCAAACTCATTTGCATGCTCAAAAACATATAGATAAGCTTTACCAAGTTCAAATAGAGCTTGCGGAAATGGATTAGCAAAAGTAACTGAATACTTTAATACAAAAGTATGAAATCCTTCTCTAGCATAAGCCAACGCCACTGGTTCACCTTCATTTTGACTAACTAAAGCATATCCACCACCTGGACACACAATAACAGCTGGACGAATTAAATTCTTCCTAGCATATTCTTGTTGTTCTAATACATATGTTTTAAGTGTTGCATCACTATCTTCTAACAATTTAATTTCTTTACAAATCATAAAAATACTCCCTGACATCTATAGATGAGTATCCCATTTGCCACAGAAAGGATCAATTGGAGATACACCCTTAAACGTACTTCTACCAAGTAATTTATCAACAAATAATTTTAAAGTATATTCATTACATGAATAAGCATTGATAAAAGTTCTAATTCGTGGTACATCAAGTAAATGATAAGGGTTTTCTAAAGACAAGAAAACGGTAGGAACTGTTTTAATATATATAGGACAATTCATCCCCATCGGATTAGCCCATTCAATTCTAACTGTTGTTTGATTACTTTTAGTAGCTAAATTTGCTACATAAAGCATCAAATCATAAGAATCTACCATATCCTTGAACTTAGATTGTTTGCCCTCATAACGATCACCAGGTACAAACTTAGTTACATTAAAGCCCTCTTCTTCTAATAAATTAATTAATTTATCAGTTACACCTGATTCCCTACCATATCCTAGTGCATTCTCACCACTTTCTAAACCATACACTAAAATATTTTTTATCTTATTTTTGTTAATAGGAATAATATTATCTAAATTTTTGACCAGAGTCATTGACTTATCAGCAACTTCAAAGGCTACATTTTTGAAACTGTCTTGACCAATAATTTCTTTAGCTTTAGCTAAACTAGGAATATTATTTTTCTTATGTAAATTAATTGAAGCCTTAGTCGCTAAAATTCTTAAAACCGCTTCATTTAAACGTTTTTCACTCAATATTCCTTGTTTATAGCCCTCAATCATGTACTCATAATCTTCTTCTAGATTCTTAGTAAATAAGAACATGTCACACCCATTTTCAATTGCCATTGGTACGGCTAGATTTCGTGGCATAGCTACATTAAATCCCGTCATCGTTGTAGCATCTGTAATTGTTAAACCTTTAAAACCTAATCTATCTCTTAATAAGCCTTCTAATAATTCTTTAGACAAAGAAGCCGGCATAACATCACTATCACTCAAATTAGGATTGATAGATTTTTCATAACTAGGTAAAGCAATATGACCAATCATAACGGCCCTTGCATCATTAGCAATGAGCTCTTTATAAATTTCACCATAAGTATTGTCCCATTCATCTTGGCTTAAAGAATTTATAGAGGTTAATAAGTGTTGATCCCTTTCATCTACCCCATCTCCCGGAAAATGTTTAATAGACGCAAGCATGTTATTATCATTCATTGCCTTTAAGTAAGCTTTAGAACACTTCTTAACAACATCTAAATTGCTACCAAATGTTCTAGTGTTTGTTATTGGATTTCTAAAATTAAGATCTAAGTCACAAACAGGAGCAAAAGCAAAATTAGCTCCCACGGCTAGACCTTCTTTAGCACAAACATCACCTAGCTCATAAGCCATATTAGGGTCATTAGTAGCAGCCACCGCCATTTCACTACCTATTTTAGTTCCCTCTTTAATGATACCATTACCACCAGCCTCTAGGTTAGCAGCTATAAATAAAGGTATTTCAGATAAGCTTTGAAGACTAGTAACAGTTTTAATAATCTCTTCTAGTGGCATAGTTCTACACATTAGCCCCCCAATGTGTAAATCCTTTGTAATATGACGATAAAATTCCTCGTCTTGACGATAACTAACTAAAAAGAATAGTTGACCGAGCTTTTCTTTATCTGTCATTTCTTTAAAGGTATTCTCCACCCAGGTTATAGCATTATTATCTAAATTAAATGGTTTTTCCCTAAATGTTTGTAGATTCATTACCTGTCTTGTCCTTTCGTTTAAATTTGATTCCTTCAATTATTTCCTTCATAATACCTCTATTAGCTGTATACGCCATAATAGCAACAATAACTATGCCGGTAATTATGGTTTGAATTGATGAATCAATACCGAAGCTTTGCATACCATAAGTTAAAACATTCATACCTATAGCTCCCATTAGTATACCCCATGGCATATTAGAATAGTTAGCTAAAAATAAACCAATTAATACTGGAGCCATTGATGAATACATTAATGATGCCGAATTAAGATTATTTGTAGGTTCTACTTTAGCTTTACATGCATTTAATAGAGCCACAAAACCTAATAAGAAACCAACTAATAAATAGGTTAAAATAATATTTTTCTTTTCATTAACCCCATTGTTAATCGCAATGCGTGGATTCATTGAAAGAGATTTAGTATCAGCACCAAATTTTGTCTTGTATAGTAAAAACCAAGTAAAAAGCATTATAGCGACTAGCAAAATATAACACCATGGTTGTTTACTAAAAAACAATAATTCATTAGTATATTCAACCGTATTATTATAAATATTTACACCACTACCAGAGAAAACAATGGCTGTTAAGGCTTCATAAACCATTACTACACCAAGAGAAATAATCATATTTGGTACCTTTATAAAGATATAAAGAAAACCTTCTATTAAAGCCAATATGATAGTTGAGATAATACATAGTAATAATACTACAACTACATTGGCATTCATACTCATACCTAAATTGATACCAATTATCCCACCTAAAATGGCAATAATACCTGGAGCAAAATCCCATCTTCCACCTGATAATGGAATAGCAATGGCAAGTGCCATAATAGTTGAAGTTACACTATCAGTAAATATTTTGCTAGTGATTGAGCCTGTAAAGAAAACTTTATTTTGACTGCATAAAGCTATAATGGCAAACACCAGATAAATCCCGACTGGAAATATTAACGTTTTAGCATAATTTATACTAAGTTTCTTTAGCTTAGTGGCCAATTTAATCACTCCTTTTTAGATTATTGTCTTGCTGTTTTTACTTCACTAATTGAACGATTCGTTAAAACATTTAAACTTGCTAAAGTTGCATTACTATTGTATTCAAGCATAACTTCTTTTAGTTCTTCGGCTGTCACAGGTCCATTAGATAAATCCTCTGGGATAATATAAGCTTTATAATCAGCCAATTCTTCTAAATTACTTACAACTGGATAAGAAGCAACACCATTAATAATACCGTCACGATTATACTCGCCAGATTGAGCATCGCTATATTGTAAGCCATTAATAGCATTCATAATTCTTACAAAACAACTTGCAATACATGCTGCATGATTATTATTACCTGCGGCAATTAATTGACCATTAGTCATTAAAGACTCAACTGAATCATCATAACCCATTGAAATTAATTTAACATCCTTACCTTGTAATTCTGGATAAACATAGTCAATACCTGATGACATACCAAAAATGCAATCAACATTTTCTAATAATACACTTTGAGTAGCAGTTTGAATAGCTGATGAATCAAAACCATTAGCATAATTGCAATCTAAAACTGTAGCAGTTGAATTAGCTTCAATATATTCTTTAAAGCCTTTGTAAATTTCTGGAGCTTCATTAAATCCCCATGATGGGAAGCTTACACCGCCAATTTTTTCACAAGCATTAGCAATAGCAGCTTTAGCGTATTCAGCGCCTAATCCTTCAAGATCACCACCAAATTGTTGCGTACCACCAAGGAAATATTCAGATGGAGTATTACCATTAAAATCACTGCCTGCAATATAATCTAGAGCGACAATATAATAAACTCCTGCTTCGGCACAAGTTGATACTGATGACTCTAAAGAAGTATCATAACCAGCAATGATAGCTTTACAACCCTTAGCAATTAAATTTTCAACACATTCTAGATGCTTATCATCTTGATAATAAGTTTGTTCATATTCAAACTCGACTGGGAAATTTTGTTCAAGATAATTACAATAATTTTGCATATTTTTCCCTTGTGTATCCGTCCATTGATACATAACTAAACCAATTTTAGTTTTAGACTCACTATTACTACAAGCAGTAATAACAAAGCATAAAACAACACACATAATAGCCGCAAATAAATTTAATAATTTTTTCATTTTAATATTCCTCTCTTTCTATAATTTATCTTGGCATTTCTCTAACATTTTTAGATTGACGTAAAGTTGTTAAGATAATTACAATAAATAGTATTCCTTTAACTAAAGATACCATTTCTGTTGGTATTCCCGCAATTGACATACCATTAGATAATAATTTTAAAGTAATACAACCAACTACCGCTGAACTAATTCGCGTTTTAGAACCACCACTTAAGCTTGTTCCACCTAATATAATAGCAACCATTACATCCATTTCATTGCCTGAGCCAATGTTTTTACCAACATTGCCAGATCTAGCTAGCACAAAGATACCTGCAATACCAACACATATACCAGCAAAAGCATAGCATAAATATTTTATTTTATTAACGTTTGTTCCACTTTGAGCAGCGGATAATGGATTATCACCAATGGCTTTAGCTTGATGGCCTAATTTCGTATAATTAAATAAAACAGTGGCTACTAACACAATTAAAACACAAACTATAACTTGCAAAATGGCATTACTTTTTAAATTACTAATTATGTCATAATTTGCTAACTGAATAACTCCATCATTTAAAGAACAAACATAAGTAATTATTCCTCTAGCAATAAACATAATTGCTAATGATGAAATTGTTGCCATTATTTTAAATTTAATTGAAATAAATAAATTAAACAGGTATAGCAATAAGGAAGATATTACTGAAGCCAACAAGGCCAATACTATCGACCCTGTTCCATTAATAATAACGATTGATAATAGAGCGTTCAAACCTACTACTGCCCCACATGAAATATCCATTCCTGCATGGGCAAATATGAATAATAACCCAATTGACATAATTAATAGTGGTGTAACTTGTCCAATTAAGCTTTTAATATTATAGGCTGAGAATAATTGTCCTTTTGTAATAATTGAGAATAATATTACAACTAGTATCAGACAGCCATATTGAATTATTACGCTTTTGTGTTTTTTACAAAAAGCGCCAATTTTGAGCATTTTTTGATTCTTTTTGTCCATATTCTCCTAGTATAATCAAATTGTACTTTTAATTATACATTCTCCTTCTAAAGATTTTTATAGTTATGAGTACAACATAAC
>CALUXJ010000025.1 GCA_944324725.1 uncultured Acholeplasmatales bacterium | reverse complement strand
CTACACTTGGCGGTAAATACCCGTGGTAGGACTTTCACCTACTAGATTAATGCCATGCCCGGCACACATAAAAAATGACCAATAAAGGTCATTAAAAGCTTAAAGTAGCATAGCCTAAAATCAAAGAAACTACTACTAGTATTAAAATGATTTTTAACGTCTTTTTTAACATTTTTCTTTGTTTTAATAAAAAGATTAAACCAAGACCAGCATTAACTGCCAAACCAGCTAGCAAAGCAGCAAAAGAGATGCCCTGCATTATATAAAGCTCCGCCATTAAGAGCGAAGGCGCACAATTAGGTATTAAACCTAAGATGACTGCTAAAACCGGGGCTAGATAAAAGTTAGATTGCAAAAAGTTAATTATATTTGTTTCCCCAATATAATAAATGGCAATCCCAAAAAGTAAATTTATGATAAAGACGTAGCCAAAAACTTTGATAGCATCAATTAATGGGTGCAGAAGATGCTGATGCAAGAAGTCTTCTTCTTCAATGGTTAAATAATTATAATCTAAGGTGAGTTTTTCCTTTAAAATAGCGTCAACTAAAAAGCCGACTAAAAAACCAACTATAATTTTAATACCTATTAGGGCTAAAACAGTTGACCAAGCATTATTACTAATTAAAACCGGGATAGCCTCATCGCTACATGCTAAAAAAATCGCAATAATTGTCCCAGTAGTGATTTGCCCTTTGGCGTATAAATCAGCTCCAACTACCGGCACACCACATTCCGGTACAATTCCAACTAAAGAACCAAAAAGGGGAGCTAATTTGTTATGCTTATTTAAAAGGGTAACAATCCTATTAGCTAAAAAGGACAAAATAAAGTAAATGATGAAGGCCACTAAAAAAACTCTTAAACTATCTTCTAAAGAATCTAGAAAAACCTCAAGCAAAAATCTCACCTCATAACATTTGCTATCATACTCTTTTTTGCAACAAAAATAAAGAAAAGCGTTTCACAAAAATTAATTTTTAGCTATTTACTAAAATTGGACTACAAAAAAAGGCCAAGATAGCTTATAATTATATAAGTATATAAGGAGTGATATATTATGTCTTATAAACATCTTAATATAAGCTTAATAATAATTATGATTTTAATTGTGCTCTACCTCTTTGGTTTAGCCACTATCTTATATCTTAGAGCTACTAACCCTAACACTAATTATCCAACTGATAATATAATTGGAGCTATGGGAGCAGCTCTAGCCACCGGTTTAGCTATTGCGGTGGTTTTGGCCTTGAGCTTTGCGACTTTTTTTGCCGCTGGTACTGCTTGTATTACTTTACTTATTCTTGTAATTGATACTGTTAATCAAGTCAAAAAAAAGAACGCCACTATTATTAGTATTATTTTTGTAGCTTTTATAATTTTAGGAATTACATTTGGTATTAGCTTAACCGCCCACGGTTATTATCCGCTTGGCATTCCTTTATTACTATATAGCTTACTTTTAATCATTTATTTAATATTTAAATTTAGAACCTTTAATAGTAATATTTTGAAACAATTATAAAAAACTATGGTTTGTAATATTCCCAACTAAATTATGGGATTTATTGCACAAACCATAGTTTTTTTATGCCGTTATTTCCTTACTAGCAACTGCCTTTACATAGGCTTCTGCATTCAAACTAATAACTACAAAGGATATTTCTAGAAAGGAAACACCAACGAAAATGCCGACAAATTGATTAATTAAAAAACTAATTAAACTAACTAAAGCCAAACCAATTAATAAAATCAATAAATTACTTATAGCCAGGTTACCAACATTTTTCAAATTGACAATTTTTTTAAACTTTGTTGTTTTAGTACCCTGAGCGACATAAGCCTCAATTAAGGAAACAAAACCATAAACGATTATAGCTACTAATGCACTCAAGTAAACACTTGGTTGCCATATAGTTAATAGCCATAAAACAAAAGCGATTAAGGTAACAGATAATAAAGAATCAACCACCACTTGAAATATCATTTTGACTAGTGATCTTTGGGCTATTTCTTTACGCACCAAAAACTTAGTTAACATAAAGCCAACAAAAATACCTAAAAGACTAAAAAAAACAAACCAAACTAATAAAGGCACAAAACTATGAATTGTTTGGTCTACAAGTTGCGTTATTTCACTAGTACTACTTGAAAAATCTCCCGCTAAAGCATAAAGTGCGGCGTTTAATGTCGAGGTCAACCAATCATAATTGAATAGGCTCTTAATTGCTTCATTCGCATTTTGCCAATCAAGCTTACTTAAAGCATCTACTAGCGTCTTTTCAAAAGCTGGAAAATCAAGATTGGTATTATTTAGTAGCCTGCCTGCTTCAACACCTAAATTATTAAGTAAACTAATCGTCCCTGGTAATAAAATTGATAAACCCACAATTATTCCTAGAAAAAAGGCACCTAAAGGTGTAAAAAAATATTTAAGATTAATTATATAATTTTTAAGCCCTTGTTTGATCATATTATCACCAAGAAAATTATAGTACTATGCCTCTAAAAAAGCAAATTAGGAAAAGAAAAAAGGCGAAAAGACTACTAATTTAAGTGTCATTTCCACCTAGTATAATCAAATTGTACTTTTAATTATACATTCTCCTTCTAAAGATTTTTATAGTTATGAGTACAACATAACTTTTATATCATCTATTATAGATGCTATAATTAACTTAGCACTGTAGACTGTTTCATATCCTTTTCCTACAGAAGTCTACAGACTTACTGGTTTATGGAGGGTTCAGCTACAGTCTTTTCTTATCTAATTTTTTGTTATAAATTGAAAGTTATCCACATATTAATTTGTATTTTAAGGGCAAAAGAAAAAAGAGTGGAAATTAATCCGATAAAATTCGAATTATTTCACACTCCCTTTTAAAGTTCGGTATATTTAGTTGCCACACCCTTAGCTTTTTCTACTGGGTATTTTTTCTCTGTTTTATCTAACTTTTGATTTAAAATAGTTACCGGATCTAAGTTAAGAGCGATACACATTTGTAAACAATAATTTAAAACATCAGCTACTTCATCCGTCACATTGGCCAGATTAAAATTTTTGTCATCCCATTGAAAACATTCTAATACTTCAGCTGCTTCAATGCTAATAGATTTAGCTAAATTACTAGGACTATGAAATTGTTCCCAGTCCCGATCATGTACAAATTTTTTTAATCTTTCCATAAATATATCTAATCTTTCCATAATAGACCTCCATCTTGTAGTTATTCTAATATACAAAACTATTAAAATCAAGAGAGCATTAGTTGTAAGTACTAAAGATATGTTTTAAGCAAAATAGTTTAATTGTCTAACTATTTATGCTATATTATTAAGCGAATTGGAGGAAGCAAAATGAATATTACATTTCAAGGAAATAAAATGACATTAAATGGACAACAAGTTAAAATTGGCGATGCATTAACTGATTTTACCGTTGTTGATAATAATTTAAATGAGGTTAATCTTGCCGCTTTAAAAGGTAAAAAGATATTTTTAACTGTTCCATCTTTAGATACACCTGTTTGTGATTTAGAGGTTAGAACTTTTAATAGTAAGGCTAGTAAAATTGAAGGTGTAGCTGGTATTTATACTATTAGTATGGACTTACCTTTCGCTCAAGCAAGATGGTGTGGGGCTAAAGGTGTTGATAAAGTTGCTACATTATCTGATTATAAATATCATAGTTTTGCTAAAGCAACAGGAACTTATATCAATGAGCTAGGTCTTTTAACTAGAAGTGTTATCATCGTAGATGAAAATAATAAGGTAATTTATACTGAATACTTAAGTGAAATTACAAACGAACCACAATACGACTTGGCTTTAGCTGCTTTAAGTAAATAATTTAAAGGTCATTTATCAACCAGCTGGTATAAATGACCTTTTTTTACCTATTTTCTTTTATTGCTTATTATTTCTTTAGCCTGTTTAACATTTAACATTCTGCCACTAGAGACAACCTCACCATCTATAACTAAACCTGGTGTACTTAAAACTCCTAAATTAATAATTTCATTCATATCGGTTAAATGAATAACCTCAGTTTCCAGTCCTAATTCCTTTACCGCCTCGCAAATGGCTTCATAATTAGCCTGTGATTTTTTACAACAACCACCTAATGCTATAATTTTCATTTTATTAATCCTCCTCTATAGTTCCATAATCTTTTCTTTAATTTCTTCAATCACTTTAATATATTCTTCATCTGACTTACCAGTTGGATCAGCTAAACCAAAATCATAGGTAAATCCTCCTAAAACAGTTGGGCAACTTACATTACAGCCCATAGAAACATAAATATCACAAACGGGAATTTCACTAATAAGTTTAGGATACTGTTTATCCATACTAATATGGTATTTTTCTTGCATTATCCGTTTAGCAGCTTCATTAATAACCTTTTTAATTTCTGTTCCAGCTGAGTAAGCCTCTAAATTCTTGCGATATAACTTGCACAATGCCTCAGCAATTTGACTACGACAAGAATTATGAACACAAATAAATGCTACTTTTTTCATTAATATCACCTACAACCAAAAATATTCAAGCAAATTAAAGCCATAACCAATTAATATAATACCAACCACAACTATTATAATAAACGCTAAAAGTAGCTTCGGTTTAACAACTCTTTTTAGCATTATTAGTGATGGTAGTGATAAGGCTGTCACACTCATCATAAAGGCTAAAATTGAGCCTAGGCCTGCCCCCTTTAAATATAAGGCTTCTGCCACCGGTAAAGTGCCAAAAATATCGGCATACATAGGTGTACCTATTAAAGTGGCTAAAATAACACCATACCACGAATTACTGCCAAGCACCTTAGCAATAAAGGTAGCAGGGATAACGTTGTGAATTATGGCACCTAATAAAATACCCATTAAAATATACGGGAAAACCTTTTTATATGTTCCAAGCATTTGCTCTTTAGCATAATTCAATCTTTCCCTCTTGTTTAATTTTACCACATTACTTGTATTAGTTGTACCTTCCTTAACAAAATCAGCTACATAATCGTCTAATCCTGTTTTCTCAATCAAGGTACCCCCCAACCACTGCCAGTATTAAATCTACTGCTACATAGGCAATGGCAATCGGATAGCCAAAAAAGCTCACTAATAATAATAACGAAGCTAAATCAACTAAAGGAGAAGAAATTAAAAAACTAAACGTTACTCCACTAAGTAAGCCAGCCCTAGTAAAGCCAATAAAAATTGGAATGGAGGAACAAGAACAAAACGGCGTAACAGTGCCTAAAAGTGCTCCAATAATATTAGCCTTAATACCATGATAGCGTCCTAAAATTTCTCTAGTTCGTTCTGGAGGAAAATAGGACTGAATATAGGAAATTAAAAATATTAAAACCAGTAATAAAATGGTAATTTTAATCAAATCATAAATAAAAAACTGAACAGCTTTTTGAATAATACTTTGCCAGGTATCTGGTTGATAGGTACCACTAACTTATTTAATTAAAGAGCCTAACAAAGTATTTAACCACTGCATGCCTAGAATTTGTTCACTAATAAATTGCCAAGGCTTAAGTGCTATTTCATAGCCAAAAATAAAGCCAATTGCTACATTTACACCAATTAATATAAGTATAGCAAAACCAATAAGGAAATATTTATTTCTCACTTTCATAAATTCATCTTCCTAAAACATATTGACATCTATCAATGTATTAACCAAAAATAATAAGCCTTTAGGCTCATTATCTGGTTAATTCTAATAAATAGCTAGATAGTTCCACTAGCTCTTCTTTAACTAGCGTATAATGTGACCACTTACCATCTTTTTTGACACTTACTAAACCAGCATTCACTAGTAATTTCATGTGATGCGAAAGAGTTCCTTGAGTTATATCTAACTCTTCTAATATCTTACAAGCACAAACAGTACCTCTATCTGCTAAAATTTGGAGTATTTTTAGTCTAGTTTTATCATTAATCAAATTAATTCTACTTAAAAAAATTTCTGGTGTCATATAATACCTCACATTGATAGGCATCAATGTGTTAATATATGGTTAATCATTTGTCAATACATTATTAACAATTTGTTAATTTAATTATTTTGGCATTAGCTAACGGCTTTCCGTAGTGATTAATAGAAATTACCATCTTATCTTTAGCAAATTCATCAATTATGTTAATTATTTTATTACTTGTATAAGGATCAATTTTGGCATTCATCTCATCTAAAAAAATAATTTGCGGATTATGAACTATTACTCTTGCTACGTTAAACAATGCTAATTCTCCTGACGAATACTCTTTAGGATTTAAAAGGACATTTATATCCTTAATATAACTAAGGCCAACCAAATTTAAGGCAAGATAACAAGCTTCGGGTTTAATAGTTTGATCTCGTAATGTCAACTCCTCATAAATTGTTCCTGCGCTAAAAAAAGGTTCTTGGTAAACTATTTGTACTAATTTTTGCCTTTCTTCTTCATTTAAAAGATAAGTTGGCTTATCGTTTAGCAATACTTCTCCCCTATCTGGTTTAATTAAGCCAAGTGCTAACTTCATAAGGGTTGATTTTCCACTGCCTGATGGTCCTTGTAGAGAAATTTTAGCATTTTGCGAAATGTCTAAATTAAAATTTTTAATTACTTCTTTTTTATCATAGCTAAAGCTTACATTATGATAGCTTAAAGCCAAAGGTCCTGTAATAGAAGTAATGGTTTTGACCTCATCAATTGGGAAAGCAAAAAATTCATTAATTCTTTTTACGGCAGCCAAACTTTTTTGAATGGTTTGTATTTCCATACCTAGATTTTCAATAGGACTAAATAAATCGGTCAACAAGGAAATGGCGGAAATAATCATGCCGATACTCATGCCAAAAATAGAACTATTGACACCACTGATTAATAAAATAACCGCTACTACAACACTACGAATAATTTGCATGGTTGGAGAAAAAATAGCATCATAAAAATTACTTGCTTGATTAGCTTTAAAATGGTTATTTAAAACGTTTTGATAACGTTTTTTTATATAACTGCTACATTTAGAAGTTTTGATGGTTACAATATTTTCAACATTTTCTAAAAGCTCTTGATTAACATTACCTTCCAAATTTTTAGTTTTCAATTGAGCTTTAAGCATTCTTTTACGGACAACGGCAGTAAATAATAAGATAAACGGAATTATTAGAAGAACAATAAAACCAAATACCCAGCTATAAATGAAAATGGAAATTAAAATGGCTAACATTTTAAATAAATCGGTAGTCATATCAATGACGCCACTGGTAAATAATTCATTAATAGAATTAGTGTCGTTATTGAAATAGGCTTCAAGTGAACCGGTATCTTTTGTTACTAAGGTTTGGTATTTAAAACGGTGAACCTGTTCTAACATTTTAATCTTTAAATAAGCTAAAAAGCCTTGACTAGTACTGACTAAAACTAAATCTTTAAGAAAATTAATAATTCCCAGTAAAAGATAGCTTAAAGTGTAAAAGACTGCCAAAATAACTAATTTAGAATAATTTTTACTGCCAATTGTATCATCGACAATAACGCGCAAAATCTGAGCTGGCAAAACAGCCAAAACACTTACTACGACAATTAAAAAAATAATACTAATCATAAAAAGCTTATGCTTTTTTAAATATAACCATAAAATATGCTTAAACATTTTTAACACCTTCTATTAGTTGACAAAAGCTTGGATTATTTAATAAATTATTATAAGTGTCATAATAATAGTTGTTACCTGATAAAAAAATTATATGCTTTGCTTGGGCAAGCAAATCTTTGTTATTAGAAATAAAAATTATCAGATGATCTAGATAAAATTGTTTTAGATTTTCTAACATTAAACGAGCCATATCTGGACTTACACTTTGAAATGGATCATCTAATAGGATTAAGTACGGATTAGCAAAGAGGGCTCTTGCCATACCAAGTCTCCTAGACTGACCACCACTAATATTGGCGTTAGTATGCGCTATTTTAGTGTCTAAGCCACCTATTTGTTCTAAATCTTCTAATAAATTAGATGTCTTCAAAGCCATAGCGAGATCACCACTATTTCCCAGCATAATATTATTAGCCAGGGTATCAGAAAATAAAGCTGTCTCTGTAGGAGCTAGGCCAATATAATTATTAATACTTCCCTTAATATCTTTAACCTCAACCTCCCCCAGTTTAGCCTCGCCCTCATAAGGATAAAATCCCGATAAGGCCTTTAATAAGGTTGATTTACCAGTATGAATCATACCGCATACTCCTACTAACTGCGGCCCATCTATTCTTAAGTTTAAAGCTGGCAAACTCATTTTAGCATTATACGCAACAAAATTCTTTAAGACTAGCGTTTTATTCTTTAACTTGATATCCTTAAAGGCAGTAGGTTTAATTACTAAAAATTCTTTGGTTCGATTAAAGGAAACTTTGAATGCCTGATAACTATTAAAAACCTTACCAACCTTGCTAATCTTTTTAGCAACCAACAAATAGGTTGTAATATAAGATGAAAGTGTTCCAATCAAATACACATTCTTAATTACCCTATCTCCACCCATAATGATAATAACTACTAAACCAAGTAGGGCAATAGCCTGGTAAAGTGGCTCTAAGCTACTTTGAAGGATTAGTGCCTTCCGATTTTTTTTACTCAAGATTTTAACTGATTCTTGATAATCCTTATCATAACGCTCACTTACTCCTAGTCCCCGATAATATAGCTCATTATTCAATAATCTTAAATTAATTTCCTTATTTTTAGATAAATATTCTTTATATTCTTTATTAGCAAGATAAATTTTACCTTTCAGTAACTCAGCTATTAAAACGGCTATAGTGGCCGGAATTATAATAATTAAGGTTATTTGGTAATCAATAAGCATTAAAGAAATTAGATAACCTAACAATAAAACAAAGGTATCAAAAATTTCGGTCGTCATTTTTCTTATACCCTCAGTAGTATCATAAATATCCGTTAAATTTTTGTTTAAAATATCGCCTACCGGATTATTAGCAAAGTAACTTAAATCTCTTTCTAGCAAATTATTTAAACTTACCTCGCGCATTTTTAAAGCAATTTTATTGCCAAATACTCTGACTAGATAGCGTTTAAAAAAACGATTTATTTGCACAAAAAAAACAAAACCTAGAAAAATAATTACTAACTTAATAACTTCCATTTTATTTTGATCGTAAAGACTATTAATCGTTTTACCCTCTAATATTGGTAAAATCCACATCAAACCATCAAAACATAGACCAGTTAGTACTAACATCACTACTAACAACCAATTTTCCTGAAAATAGGTTCTAATTTTGGTATAATCTTTCATTTAGATTCATCTTCTTTACGTAAAAATTTAGATTTTTTATAAGCGCGTTCTAAAACTTCAAGGAAAATATTTAGTTTAGTTGAATCCTCATCTGCAAATAAGTTTCTATAATAATTAGCTTCAAAGCTTTGATTGTCTAGCTTATACGACTTACCTTTAGGTGTTATATTTAACAACTTAATTCGCCTATCATTACCAATTGTTGAGCTAATGTAGTCCATTTCTTCTAGCTTCTGACAAATTCTTGTTACCAACGCTTTGTTAACCCCTAAGTATGAAACTAAATCACTGTTTTTAACGTTTTGATGTTTAGAAATAAAGCGTAAGGCTTCGCGAGTCGTCTCATTTAAAATATCTGTTGTTTTACTCTTTGCTATTTGCATATTACGGTATATTTTAGTTATATTACGATACATATCATCCATTATTTATCACCAAATAAATTATATCTAGTAATCGTTGACTAGTCAACATTCTTTAAACAAAAAAATATAAAGCTGTAAATTAGACTAAATGCTTCTAATCTAATTTACAGCCATTCTACTCATACTGATTTTTAGTTAAATTTTTATAAATAAAATAGGTAATTAAAGAAATGCCATATTGAACAAGCCACAATAATAACAAATATATTGGGGAGAATGTTACTTTGTAAATGGTTATTTGCATAATCTTATCTATTGGAATTGGTAGCGGACTTTCCGAAACAAAAGAAAAATTAGGATTTATGCCTTTAGATAAGTTAATGGCAATACTATTTAAGCCTACCATAAAGATAAAATATACCGCTAATACTAAACCAGTAACCTTAGCTATTTGCCTATTAGGCTTACCTTCTAAATAAATTGGCAACATCATCGTAATGCCAAATAACATAATGTGAGTCACAAAAAAATACATAACATTATAATGGAAAATATTGGTTGGTCCTGTACTAGGGTTAACAAGTACAATTATGGCTCCTGGCATATTAACCAAAAATAAAATGCCTTGAAAGACTCTACTCCGAGAAAAAATAGCAAAAGGTAATAGTAACATACCAAAGCTACAAACGTAAAATGGCAAAGCTCCCATAAAGCCTTTTACATTTTGATAGTCCTGAACTCGCACAAAAGAAAAACGACATAGTAGTTTAAAAAATAAGATTAGGGCCAGTCCTAAAATAATGAAATAGCGTTGTTCTTTATTAAACTTCTTTAAATACTTCTCTAATAGAATAGCAAAACCAATGAAGGCTAGTAAAAATAAAATATGCCAAATACCAAAAAGCTTAAAATTCCAAAATTTATTATTTCCTATTATTCTGACCAATGGATGCAAAAAATTCAGTGGTATAAATAAAACAACTGAGTAAATAAAATGTTTAAAATAAGTCATACTATATTTTTTGTTTGGTGTTTGTAAATATAAAACGATGGTGCAAATAATAGTTATTATATTACTAATAAAATAGATAATTATTTCCCAGAGTTCGATTGGATGAATGGAAAAATAAAAATAAGATAAAGAAAGCTCTAAAACCGTAGCTGGCATAACAAAGTAAAAAGCATTAAGGTTTGCCTCTTTCTTTTCGTATAAAAGTCCTATAATAATCCATAAAAAACCCGTAAAGCTTAAAACCCTAAAAAAATTATCAAAAATAATGCCAGCATTTTCTAAATGCACAAAACCCTCAAGTAAATTGGCACTCATACAATTAACAATTTGAAAGAAAAAAAACGTTACTAATAAAATATAATTAAATTTCCTTTTTGTCATAACATCACTCCTTTGGGTGCCTCATTATACACTTATGCCAAACATTTTACAACTATTTCTTAACTTAATGTAAAAACTATTGCCATAAAATTAGAATTTTGATATAATTATTCAAGTTCACAAAGTGAACAAGGAGGAAAAATGAATAATAAATTATTAGAAGATTTAATACAAGCTTGGATAAAATTAACCTCTTCAATTAAAAATAATCGAATTTTTTCCGAAATTTCCTACAATGAGGCTATCATCTTAAATCTATGCTATAACGCCTATTTAGAGCGAAAAGGTATTTACACAAAAGAAATTATTCAAACTACTAAAATGTTAAAATCTTTAGTTAACCGAACTCTAAATTACTTACGTGCTAAAAATTTTATCTACACTACTACTGAAAAAAAACAAGTAATTGTTTATTTTAATCCTCAAATGGAAGAAAGTTATAAAAAAATTCATGAACATACAATAGACTACGTTTTACCTATTATAAATAAATTAGGCGAAGAAAACATCAAAGAATTTATTAGAATTACAAATATTATAAGCGAGGAATTATAAAATGAATATTTTTAAAAAAATTGCATATCGTTCTTATCAAGTTGTCTTTAAATTAGCCATTCCCTTTTTACCTTACCGTAAGCCTAAGCTATTAGAAGATAATTTGGCCTTAGTAACTTTATTTGATGGACTAAAACCTCTTATTATAACTGATAAAACTTTAATGCAATTAGGGCTTTTAAATAAGCTTTTAGAACTATTAAGAAAAAATGATATTTCTTATTTTGTTTATGATGGAGTTAAACCAAATCCAACCATTTCCGATGTAGAGGAAACGAGATCCCTTTATTTAGAAAATAATTGCACTGCTTTATTAGCTATTGGTGGAGGTAGTGCGATGGATTTGGCTAAAGCCTGTGGAGCTCGGATTGTTAGACCTAAAAAAAGTATTTCCCAAATGAAGGGCTTGCTCCATATTCATAAAAAATTACCTCTTTTAGTCGCAATACCTACTACAGCTGGTACTGGTAGTGAAACAACTTTAGCTGCAGTTATTACCGACGAAAAGCTTCATTATAAATACCCAATAAATGATTTCTCCTTAATTCCCCATTATGCTTTGCTTGACCCTGATATGACCATTAATCTTCCACCTAGTTTAACAGCAACTACAGGTATGGATGCATTAACCCATGCTATTGAAGCCTACATTGGTCGGTCAACCACAAAGGAAACGAGGAAAATGGCTAAAGAAGCTGTTAATTTAATTGTTAACAATATTTATTTAGCCTATACGGATGGCAAAAATATAACAGCTAGAAAAAACATGCTTTTGGCTTCTCACTATGCTGGTATTGCCTTCACTAAAAGCTACGTTGGTTACATCCATGCTATTGCTCACTCCTTGGGTGGTCAATATGGTGCCCCTCATGGTTTATGCAATGCCGTAATTATGCCATATGTATTAAATGCTTACGGCAAAACTGCAGAAACAAAATTAGCTGATTTAGCTCTCGTAGCAGGTTTAGCTACTGCTACTGATTCCAAGACTATTCAAGCTAAAAAGCTGTGCGATTGGATTAAAGACATTAATCATAAAATGAATATTCCAACTAAAATAAAACAAATAAATAAGGCTGACATCCCCGCTATGGCTAAACATGCCTATAAAGAGGCTAATCCTCTTTATCCCGTTCCTAAACTTTTTGACTTAGCCGATTTAGAAAAGATTTATTATGAGGTAGCAGAAAATGTATAAAATTATTGAAGAACAAAAAAAATATTTTGCTAGTGGCAAAACTCTAGCCTACGAGGCAAGAAAAAATTGTTTAACAAAATTAAGACAAGAGATTTTAAGGCAAGAAGAGGCTATTTGTGAAGCCCTAAAGGCTGATTTAGGTAAATCAGCTACTGAATCCTACATGTCTGAAATTGGTATGGTTTTAGATGATATTCGTTTTCAACTAAAACATCTTAAAAGAAACATGCGTAACAAGCGCGTTAAAACACCACTTGCCCAGTTTTTAGCTAAAAGCTATGTAAAACCTAGTCCATATGGTCAAGTTCTAGTGCTTGCTCCCTGGAATTATCCATTTTTATTAGCTATTGAGCCTCTTGTTGGGGCAGTTGCTAGTGGTAATGTCGTCGTTCTAAAGCCCTCTGAATTTGCTCCTCAAACCGCTCTAATTATGCAAAAAATTATCGCAAATGTCTTTTTACCTGAACATGCTACAACTATTTTAGGCGAGGCAGATGTGGCTACTCAATTAGTTAGCTTAAAATGGGATTATATCTTCTTCACAGGTGGAACTAAAATTGGTCAACTAGTTTATGAGGCTGCCAGTCATAACTTAACTCCTGTTACCTTAGAGCTTGGTGGCAAAAGTCCTGTTATTGTTGATCAGACTGCTAATTTAAAACTAGCCGCTAGACGTATTGTCTTTGGCAAATTTTTGAATTGCGGACAAACCTGTGTGGCACCAGATTACTTACTTGTCCAAGAGAGTGTGGCTAATCAATTAATAAATTTATTAAAGGATAACATTAAACTTTTATACAATGAGGCCCTAACTAACAATGATTATGGTAATATCATTAATGAACGGCAATATAAAAGACTTTTAGGGTATTTAAAAGACGCCAATATAATTTTTGGTGGCAAAGTAGATGCTAGCACTCGCAAAATTGAACCTACACTGCTTTTCCCTGTAGATTCAAATAGTTCCGTAATGAAGGAGGAAATATTTGGACCAATACTTCCGATTATAACCTATCAACATGAAGAAGAAATTTATTCCATAGTTGCTAAATCACCTACACCATTGGCTTTATATCTCTTCTCTACTAATAAAAAAATGATAAGGGAGATAACAACTAAAATATCCTTTGGTGGGGGATGTATCAATGATACAATTATTCATTTGGCTACTAGCTATATGCCTTTTGGTGGAGTTGGTAACTCAGGTATTGGCTCCTATCATGGTAACAAAAGCTTTGCAACCTTCACTCATTTTAAGTCAATTGTTAATAAGTCAAATTTGTTGGACTTGCCTATCCGTTATACTCCTTACACTAAACTTAAAACTAAAATGATAAAAATGTTTTTAAAATAAAATGCTATAATCTTGTAAGTGATTTAAAGCACCTACAGGACTATAGCTTTTTTTATAATAAGAATAAATCATATCTTTTCATAGAATAAAGTAGTATACCACTCATAAAGCTATAGAGAATGAGTTTATTGGCATCAGTTAAATCCAGGTTAAACTCATCACGTAAACGATTTAAACGATATAATACAGTATTACGATGAACAAATAAATCCGCACAAGTTTTTTGTAATGATTTGCCATTTTTTAAGTATAAATATAGTAGTTCTAAATATTTAGTTTTATTACTGATATCATAATCTCTAATTTTAATAATTTCACTAGCAATATAGGTCTCTTTGGTTGATAAAGCAGCAAATGTCAAAAGTAAAGAGTAGCGTTTAGCATCATCAACAAAATAATCCTTATGAATTACCTTAGCCATTGTTAAGGCTTTGTTAGAAAATGAATAAATTTCTTTGACTCGGTATAGCTTTTGAAAAGTCTCAGAGCAAATAATGTTTAACCTATAATGTTCAGCTAAAGTATAAAATGCTACCTTTTCATTGCTAGGATAAAAAACTAAAATATTTCCATCATAAATCATAGTATGACTATTAGGAATATGATACCTTATATCATTTTTTAAAGAATCATCTAGAAAATCTATACTATGATAATTGTGGATATCAATAATAGCTAATGAATCTGGATAAACCTTATTTCTAAACAATTGATTAATTTTAAGATTTAAAAGTCGCTCATCACTAATATTTTCATTTAGCAAAGAAAGCAAAAACTGATCAACACTATTAGTAAATATATTGCCATTCTGTTCATTAAATACCAACTGCTTAGCCAATAGTCCTTCAATTATTTGAAACTGCTCTAAAGTAAATCTTTCTAATAAATCTTCAGTCTCATCAACTATTAATAAATATCCAACAACCAATCCTTCACAAATAAGGCAAGATATTCTTCTCTTATAAGGACTTTTAGCAATATTCAAATAAAAGTAATCTTTCTTTTCTTCTTCAAAGCGCGATACAAACTCATATGTCATCTCGCGGCGCATAATAGCACTACTGAAAACTTCATCTTTAAAGTTTTTAGTAATTGCATAGCTTATAACCTTGTAATTTGCATTGACAATCATGCAAGGATTATTAAAATAAGAACATATCTCATGTGTTATACGCATTAAATCATTAGTTTGACTAATTGTTTTAACTAATTGGTCCATTTTATCTCCTTTTGTTCTTACAGCACAATTTATTATGTAATTATTATACTCACATAAACGTGTATAAGCAATCAAAAATGTATATAATGTTGCCGTAAAAATAAGAAGGAGTAAAAAATATGAATGAAGAAAATAATCATCGCAATGTAAATATTTGGAAGTTCCTACAAAAACTTCCAGCAGGTACTATGTTTGTCCCTTTGATTATAGGGGCAATAATTACAACTATTGCTAAGGGATTATGTAACTTTGATTTGTGGGGAACTCTCGGTGATCCTATGAAAGCTATGTTCTCTTCCACAGGACAAATGCTACTAATCGGGTTAATGCTATTTTGCACTGGAACTCAACTTAAACTAAAGGAATTAGGAGATGCCTTTAAGCGTGGTGTAATCCTAATAATTGTTAGATTAGTTGTTGCCTATGTTTTATGTGCTCTATTTTACCTTGCCTTTGGCTTAGATGGATTCTGGGGTATTTCATTCCTAGTATTCACATGTGCTGTAACCTCAGCTAATGCAGCATTATACATGGGTATTATCGCTCCATTTGGCGACAATTCTGATAAAGCTAGTTTTGGTATTATGTTAATATTCTCAATGCCTATGCTTCCATTACTATTCTTTGCTTTCTATAGCAATGGCGGTGTTACAATGGCAAACATTATGCAAGTTATCTCATTATTAATACCATTTATTTTAGGTATGATTTTAGGTAATATTGATAAAGATATCAGAAAAGTTTTTGCTGGTGGTAACGCAATAATTCTACCTTTCTTAGGCTTTGAATTTGGTTCTACTATTAACCTTGTTGAGGCAGTAAAAAAGATTCCACAAGGATTACTATTAAGTATTATATTCTTTGTAATAGTTATTGGACCATCATATTTAGTCGAAAGATTCATTATGAAACGTCCTGGTTATGCTTCTGTAGCTTCTGGTAGCCTTGCTGGTGTTGCCTTATCTATCCCTCTAATGGTCGATCAAGCCACCTTTGGAGCCTATGCAACTGATGCTATAGCTATATTAGCCTTTGTGCTAGCAATAACAAATATTTTATGTCCATTCTTAACTAGATGGAATAATAAATATTTTCAAAAAAAGCATCCTGACCGTGCTAAACAAATTTGGCCAGAATTAAATGAAGAAGTAAAACAATAAAAAAAGAGGTAATTAATTATGAATAAAATGTTTCAAGCTTCTACACTAAACGCCTTAATGTTAGGTAATTATGATAAAACTGTTTCAGTTGAAGAAATGTTAAAACAAGGTGATACTGGTATTGGTACTTATGAAGGACTTGATGGGGAAGCCATCTTCTGTAATGGCAAAGCATATAAAGGTACTGCAGATGGTACTGTTGTTGAAATGAAAAAATCAGACAATGTTGCTTTTGGTAATATTACCAAATTTGATGAGACTGTTAAGACAAATATCGTAAGAAATATTAATTCTTTAGCTGATTTTAAAAATGCTTTAGCTCCTTATATTAATCATAATCTAAATCAATTTTATGTAATAAAGAGTGAGGGTGTTTTCAAAACTATGCATGTTCGTGCTTGCTACAAACAATTAGAAAAGCCTTATAAAACTTTAGCTGAAGTGGCTTCTTGTCAAAGAGAATACAAGTATGAAAATGTATCAGGCTATGTAATTGCTATTTATTGTCCAAATTATGTTGAAGGTATCAATTTACCTGGCTGGCACTTCCACTTCTTAAGTAAAGATTATACTAAAGGTGGACACATCTTAGGTCTAAGCTCTGCTGAAATCTTCTTTAAATTGAATGAACAACATAATTATGAAATAGTACTTCCTACTAATGAGGAATTTACTAAATTAAATTTATGTGAAGATCTTTCTGCTAAGACACAAGCCGTTGAAGGTGCTTCTCAACATAAATAACATAAATATAAATGACCTATAATTTCTCATAAACATTAAAAGGGCGACATTTTTGTCACCCTTTTTTTAATAGTTATAGACATTTCTAACCTTAATGATATAATAAATATTAGAGAATATTGAGGAGGAAAATTATGAAAAAAATTTGGCAAGAATTTAAAAAGTTTATATCACGTGGAAATGTCGTTGATATGGCTGTTGGTGTGATTATTGCTTCCGCTTTTACAGCAATTGTTAACGCCATTGTTAACCACATCCTAATGCCACTTATAACAATTGCAGTTCCCCAGGGACTTGATGGCCTAGTAACAGTTTTAAACCCTCATAAGGCTCTGGCAACAGAAGAAACTGCAAACACTATTTCTTATTGGGGTGTTACTTATGACGCTGATGTTGTCAATGTAATTAATTGGGGTATTTTTGTTAATGCTGTAATCAATTTTATAATTATAGCTTTCGTTTTATTTATTATTGTTAAAATAATTAATACTTTAAATAATAAACGTAAAGCCTTATTCAAGAAAGAAGCTGAAAAAAATCCTCAGCCAGCACCAAAGCCTAGTGAAGAGGTTTTACTATTGCGTGAAATAAGAGATGCTTTAAAAAAAGAAACTGAAGAAAAATAGAAAAGGAGTTCAATTTGAACTCCTTTTCTATTTATATCTATATAAATTATTTAATTTTAATATTTGCTTTTAACTTTAATTACTTTAGAAGTAACAAAACCCGAAGTGCAAAATTTAATTTATTTGAATCTTCTCTTTCTTTTTCCATTTCATTAAATGGTAAAAAGCAATTTAAATTCTTGTTATTTTCCATTTTTTTCACCTCACAGCTAAGATTATATTCATTTTTAATAGTAAGTAAAGTGTTTAGCTATGAGATTACGTTTTCACAAGAGTTGATTACGTTTTCAGTCATTTTCATAAAGCGTTTTACAGATTATTAACCTGTAAAAAAGCTTGTTACTGAGCTCAAAAATAGCATTTTTCTTGAGACAAAATAATTGTTTATAAAAAGCTTGAAATAAATATTTCCAAACCAATTGCTATAAGAATTATTCCTCCAGCGATAACTGCCTTATTTTCAAACTTCATACCAAATTTCTTACCAATTATTATGGCGACAAAGCTAATAATAAATGTCACAATGGCAATTATAATACAGCACACAATTGATTCTATAACTGTATAATCTGAAAAAGTTAAACCTACACTTAACGCATCTATAGAGGTAGCAATAGCCTGTACAAAAATAGTTTTAAAGGTTAATTTTTTAGTTGTTTCTTCTTCAGCTTCCTTCTTCTTTATTGCATCATAAATCATTTTGCCCCCTAAAAAGCCTAGTAACACCAAAGCTATCCAAGGAATAAATGGTTCAATATAATCAATAAAAGCATGCCCAACAAAATAACCAATCAGTGGCATACCGGCCTGAAATAAACCAAACATAAAAGCAATAAATATCATTTTATTTAGCTTCATTTTGTTTTCTTCTAACCCATTAGCCATTGATACAGCACAAGCATCAGCAG
Organism: uncultured Acholeplasmatales bacterium; assembly: GCA_944324725.1. Classification (GTDB taxonomy): domain Bacteria; phylum Bacillota_I; class Bacilli_A; order Acholeplasmatales; family Anaeroplasmataceae; genus CALUXS01. Next base: position 140 of record CALUXJ010000025.1, on the reverse strand, counting down.
CCAAACCACAACCAAATAACATACTTTGAATATAAAATGCAAAATTCATAATTTTCCTCCTAGCAAATAGGGTAGAGAAAAAGTTTTAACTTTTGTCCCTCCCATTGCACCGTACGTACGGGTCTCGTATACGGCGCTAC
>CALUXJ010000024.1 GCA_944324725.1 uncultured Acholeplasmatales bacterium | reverse complement strand
GTTCGAATTCAAGGCCATATAACAGGTCAGCCCCATTCTTTTGACTGATTAATATAGCACGATAAGTGAAGTTGACCGCCAACTTTAAAGCTTTGATACTATCATTATCTTTTTCTAGGCTACCAATAAAGCAGGAACTAAAAATGTCACCTGTACCATGAGCCTTGTAATTGATAGACTTTTTGCCATAAAACATAAATTCATTTTTAATTTTATCATACAAATAACTTCCAAGTAAGTTATCAATACTTACCCCTGTGATTACCACTATTTGGGGTCCTAAATTAGCTAATTCAACTAGCATAGCCTTGATTTCTTGATGAGAATAGCTAGGATTAAAAGGTTTTTTAAGGAGTAAACAAGCCTCATAAAGATTAGGTGTGATAACATAAGAATAAGCTAAAAGGGGTCTAATTAAGGAAGGATAGTTAGAATCCACGCTTGAGTAAAGTCTACCATCATCACCCATAATCGGGTCAAAATACACTCTTGCCCCTTTAGGCAAAAAGTCTATGAGACTACTGATATTTATTTCATTAACTAAAAAACCCAAATAATATGCCGAAAAAGCAATATTTAGAGTTTTAAATTTGGCTAAGGTCGCTGTTAGAAAGCTAGAGCAATCCAAACTAGCTACCTCTTTAAAACCTAAATGGGTTGAATAAAGCATTGTCGGTAACATATTTAATTCATGCCCAAATAGAGGTACGATGCTAGCTTGGAGTTGCATTGCTGCCCGACTAGTAGTAGTTAAATCATTAATAGCTAAAATGCGTTTCATACTATTTTACTACTATATTTACAATCTTTTGTTTTACAACAATTATCTTAACAATTTGCTTGCCTTCAATAAATTTCTTAGCTTTAGGAGCATTGATGGCAAGTTCTTTAATTTCATCTTCGCTTTGATTTACGTTGACTAAAATTTCATCCCGTAATTTACCATTTACTTGAACCATCATTTTAATTTCTTGTTTTTCTAATTTAGCAGGATCATAAGTAGGCCATTTAGCATAAGTTATCGTTTCATTATGACCTAATATTTGCCATAATTCTTCACCAATGTGTGGAGCTATACAAGCTAACATTTTAATTAGACCTTCTAAATATGGTAAATAAATTGATTTAGCCTTATAACAGTCATTAACAAAAATCATCATTTGAGAAATGGCAGTATTAAACTTAAGATTTTCAAAGTCCTCGGTTACCTTTTTAACCATCTTATTATAAGTTTCATCTAAGCTACCATCATTAGTATTAGTTAATTTAGAACTATACTCTTCATCATTAACTAAACGCCAAACTCGATCTAGGAATTTCTTAGCCCCATCAACATTTTTAGATACCCATGGAAGACTTGCTTCAAGTGGTCCCATAAACATTTCATATAGACGTAGTGAATCAGCACCATAATCTCTAACTATATCATCAGGATTTACTACATTACCGCGAGATTTAGACATTTTTTCGTTGTTCTCACCCAATATTAAACCTTGATGGAATAACTTTTTAAATGGTTCATCAACAGGGGATAGACCTAAATCATATAAAAATTTAGTTAGGAAACGGGAATATAATAAGTGTCCTACCGCATGTTCACTACCACCAATATATAAATCAACTGGTAACCAGTGTTTTAACAATTCATAATTGGCAAATTCCTTATCATTATTTGGGTCAATATAACGCATGAAATACCAAGAGGAAGCTGCACTACCTGGCATGGTATTAGTTTCCCGATAACCGACTTCACCATTCATCTCAACCTTTACCCAATCTTGATTATTTGCAAGTGGGCTCGTACAAGCATGTTTAGGTAAATAATCATCAACTTTAGGTAAAACAAGTGGTAAGTCTTTTAAAGGTAAAGCATAGTCATAGTCTTTAAAATGAATAATCGGAATTGGCTCACCCCAATATCTTTGTCTAGCAAAAATCCATTCTCTTAATCGGTATTGAACCTTTTTATTTCCAATATGGTTTTCTTCTAAATATGCAATCATTTTACTGATAGCATCTTCTTTGTTTAAACCATTTAAAAAATTTGAATTGATATGAATACCATCTTCGGTAAAGGCCTCTTTACTAATGTCGCCACCTTCAAGAACTGGGATAATTTCTAGGTTAAATTTTTTAGCAAATTCATAATCACGTGTATCATGGGCAGGTACAGCCATAATCGCTCCTGTACCATAACCTGTTAAAACATAATCAGCAATGTAAATAGGAATATTTTTACCATTAACTGGATTTATAGCATAAGCACCTGTGAAAACACCAGTCTTCGTCTTATTTAAATCTGTACGTTCTAATTCAGACTTTAGTGCACATTTAGCCTGGTATTCTTTAACTGCTTCCATTTGTTCAGGAGTGGTAATCTTACTTACAAGCTCATGTTCAGGAGATAAAACACAATATGTTGCTCCAAACAATGTATCTGGTCTTGTGGTATATACGACAAAGGAATAATCGCTATTAGCCACTTTAAAAGTAACATTAGCGCCTACTGATTTACCAATCCAGTTACGTTGCATATCCTTAGTTGATTCAGGCCAATCGATTTTATCTAAACCAGCTAATAGCTTATCCGCATATTTAACGATATCAATTGCCCATTGCTTCATATTTCTTCTTACAACAGGGAAGCCACCACGTTCACTTTTACCATCTACAATTTCATCATTAGCTAATACTGTTCCAAGTTCTTCACACCAGTTAACCGGCATATCCATATCCTTAGCTAAACCTTTTTCAAAAAGTTTAGTGAATAGGTATTGTGTCCACTTATAGTACTTAGGATCACAAGTAGCTAATTCCTTTGACCAATCAAAAGAAAAACCTAACATTTTTAATTGTCTTTTGAAGGTTGCAATATTTTTATAAGTAAATGTTTCTGGATGATTACCTGTTTTAATCGCAAATTGTTCAGCTGGTAGGCCAAAGGCATCCCAACCCATCGGATGTAAAACATTATATCCTTGCATTCTTTTCATTCTTGCTACTATATCTGTTGCTGTATAACCTTCAGGATGACCAACATGCAAACCTTGTCCAGACGGATAAGGGAACATATCTAAAGCATAATATTTGGGTTTAGAGAAATCCCAAACATCTGTATAGAATGTATTATGTTCATCCCAATATTTTTGCCACTTGGCTTCAATTTCCTTAAAATTATACTCCCGCATAAAAATCCTCCTAATTATTTCTAATTATTCTAGCCTTACCATAAATAATACAAAAAAATTTATTTAATATGATAAAAAGAATTAAAACTACTACAAAAAGGCCACCACTAATACTATATGCTACAACTAATTCAATATATTCCTTAAGTTTAGTATATAAATATAACCACATAGTGCCTAAAATTATTAGACTTATCATACTTATTTCATCATATTTACGAGCTTGATAATTAATCTTCTTAATATTTATAAACAAGATGAAAAATAAACTGATAAAAGGAAAAATTATAAATAAACTACTACTTAAATAATAAAAGCTAATTACCTGAAATTTATCATAACAAGTTATGATAATGCAGCTTAATAAGACAATTAATAACACAAGTATATATACGATTTTTACTTTACTCAGCATCAATTATCACCTTCTTTTTATTATACAAAAAAAGCCTATAATAGTAAACAAAAAGCGTAAAATTATCTGTTATAAACAAAAAAAACTTCAGGGTAAACACCATAAATAAAACAGCTATGTTTCAATTAAAATGTCTACCTTGAAGATATAATTTAAAGTAATTTAATTAGAATCCAAAGAATTCTTTAGCATTGTTGTAGCAAATGTCTTCAACAATTTGACCTAATGTATCAAGTTCTTCTACTGGATATTGACCAGATTCGACAAGATTACCGAACATTTCACATAATAAACGACGATAATACTCATGACGTGGATAAGCTAAGAAAGAACGTGAATCAGTTAACATACCAACAGATTGGCTTAGTAATGCAACTTGCATTTGAGTTTCTAAGTTTTGACGCATACCATCTAATTGATCTAGGAACCACCAAGCAGTACCAACTTGAACTCTAGACTTAACGCCTTCCTTTTGGAAACAACCGGCTAAAACAGTTAAAGCATAATTATCACGAGGATTTAAGCAGTATAAAATTGTCTTAGGCAATTCATCAGTTGAATCTTGTTCACGTAGTAATGCAGATAATTTTTCAATAAATACTTCATCTTCAATTGAATCAAAACCAGTATCTGGACCAATAGCCTTTAACATTTTCTCTGAGTTATTACGTAAAGCACCAATGTGATATTGTTGAACCCAACCATGTTTATTATATTGTTTACCTAAGAAGACTAAGATATAGCCTTTATATACATCTAAGTCATGAGAAGTTAATGCTTCTTTCTTCATTGCTTTTTTAAATACTTCATTAGCTTCTGCCTCACTAGCTTTAACAAAATGAACAACGTCTAAAGCATGATCTGATAAACGTGAGCCCATAGAATGGAAATATTCAATTCTCTCAGCTAAAGCTTTAGTAAAGCTAGAAATACTTTCAATCTTATAACCAACAACTTTTTCTAATTGTTTAACCCAATCAACATACCAGCTAGCTTCACAATTAATTGCTTTATCAGGACGGAAAGCTGGTCTAACGCTTGTTTTTAAAGTTTTATCAGCGTTCATTAATTTGTGCCATTCAAGACTATCAACCGGATCATCAGTTGTACAAACTGTCTTAACATTGAATTTATACATCATTTGTCTAGCTGTTAAAGTTTCAAGCTTTTTATTAGCTTCATTCCAAATTTTATCAGCATTTTTTGGACAAATTACATCATAAATATCAAAGTATCTTTGCATTTCAAGATGTGACCAATGATATAGAGGGTTACCAACAAAATATGGCATACTTTCAACAAATTGGTCAAATTTCTTACGGTCATCCCAAGGCCCAGAAATGCTATCTTCACAATAGCCTCTAGCTCTTAAGGCTCTCCATTTATAGTGATCACCATAACGATCACCAGCACCTAACCAAACTTCCGTTAAATTACGGAACTTTTTATCTTCATAAATTTCTTTTGGTTGTAAATGACAATGATAATCAATGATAGGCATTTTTTCAGCGTGCTCATGATATAATTTTTTTGCGGTTTCTGTTGTTAACAAGAAATCCTTATCCATAAATTTTTTCATTTTGTCCTCCTAAAGCATTACGCCATCTTTAAATATAGATATTTCACGGAAATTATTTTTTTCATTATTAGTAGTTTTCTTACCACTTGCTACAGCACAAATATAATCAACGAAGTCGGCTAACAATTCATTCATTGTTTTTTCACCAACTAAAGCACCAGCATTAAAATCTATCCACTCTGGTTTAGCTTCATATAATGGAGTATTACTAGAAACTTTAATAGTTGGTACAAAACCACCAAATGGTGTCCCACGACCAGTTGTAAATAAAACCATTTGACACCCAGCTGCGGCTAAAGTTGTTGTGGCAACTAAATCGTTACCTGGAGTTGAAATTAAATTTAAACCATGCTCTTTAATTCTTTCACCCATTTTTAAAACATCGCACACTACACTGTGACCAGACTTTTGAGTGCAACCTAAGGATTTATCTTCTAAAGTAGTAATTCCACCCTTTTTATTGCCTGGACTTGGGTTTTCATAAATAACTTGGTCATGATTTTTAAAATAGGCTTTAAAGTTATTAATTAATTCAACTGTTTTATTGAACACTTCTTCATTTTTAGCTCTAGCCATTAAAATTTGTTCAGCGCCAAACATTTCTGGAACCTCACCTAAAACAGTTGTTCCACCATTAGCTGCCATATAATCACTAAATGCTCCAAGTAGTGGATTAGCTGTAATACCAGACATACCATCACTACCACCACATTTTAGACCAACGCGTAAAACAGAGATTGGTTTAGTTACTCTTTTATCATCCTTCATTTGGTCATAAAGCTCTTTTAAAAGGGCAACTCCATCCTCAATTTCATTTTTTGATTCTTGTAAAATCATAAAGCGAGTACGATTGTGATCATATTCACCTAGCGTTTCTTTAAAAACAGATACTTGGTTATTTTCACAACCTAAACCTAATACTAAGACCCCTCCAGCATTAGGATGTTTAACCATATCTTGTAAAATTGTTCTAGTCATAATATGGTCACCACCCATTTGGGAACAACCAAAAGGATGGTTAAAAGTATAAACTCCGTCAATCGCACTAGTATCATAACGACGCTTAAACTCATCTATAATTTTATGTGCAATACCTGAAACGCAACCTACAGTTTGAACAATCCAAAGCTCATTTCGAATACCATATTCACCAGAGCTACGCGGATAAACATCAACTGTGGCATCTTTCTTAATAGTTGAAACTACGTCAAAATGTGGATGGTATTCATAATTGAATAAATCATTCAAATTAGTTTTGGTATTATTAACGTGAACATGTTCACCAGCTTTAATATCAGCTGTAGCATGACCAATTGGGTAGCCGTATTTAATGATATCTTCCCCCGCTTTGATATCCTTTAAAGCTACCTTATGCGCTCTTGGTAAATCTTCAAGCAAGGTAACATTAGCAATAACCTCGCCTTTCTTGAAGTCACGTAAAGCAACTGCTACATTGTCCTTAGGATTAATGATAATGTAGTCATTCATACTAGCAACCTACTTTATTAGTTAAAGCTTGACGCATTGGGTGATTTACAATTTCATATAAACAGCTTGAAACATAATCAGTTACACCTTCAAGCTCGTTTAAATCAATTTCCCAATGTTCCTTTAAACCTAAAACTTGACTAGCTAATTTTCTTGCTCCTTCAGGAGTATTTTCGTATTCAGACCAAAGTTTCTTGAATAATTCAATAAATTCAGGATTATCTTGTAAAGCAATATCTTGGTCTCCTCTTTTACCACGATAGAAAACCATTAAAGCAGCTAAGCTAAATAAAGCATGAGTAGGGAAGTGCTTTAAATCACGAATATTTTCTACTACTGTTGGTAAAACTCTTGTCTTATATTTAGTTATGCTATTTAAAGCTATACTCATCAATTCATGACGAACATATGGATTAGAATATCTTTCTAATACAGAGTTAGAGAAAGAAACCATTTGATCACGTGGAATATTAATAGTTGGAACTACTTCATCAAAAATAAATTCCTTAACAAATTTACCAAGTTGTGGATCTTCAATTGTTTCTCTTACTGTGTCAATTCCTGATAAATAAGATACTGGAACTAAACATGTATGAGATCCATTTAAAATTTTAACTTTTCTTTCCTTATATGGTTTAATATTATCAACAAATAATACATCTAAACCAGCTTTAGGAGCAGGTAGTTTATCCTCTAAGCCCTTAGGTCCTTGGATTACCCATAAATGGAAGATTTCACCGATAACCATATTATTATCTTCATAACCAAATTCTTCCCATAATTGCTTATCTTGACCTTTAGGATATCCTGGTACAATACGATCTACTAATGTATTGTAATATCTATTAGCCTCAGTCAACCAATTAATAAATTTTTGGTCCATATTCAAATGATTAGCAAGTTGTACTAAAACAGATTTTAAAGTATCCCCATTATAATCGATTAATTCACAAGGAATTATTTCAAGACCTGCTTCCTTTGCCCCCTTGAAGTGGTCATAACGTGCCTTTAAAAAAGCTAATAATTTACCTGGATAGCTCTTTGGTGTAACACTTAAATCAGTATCCGTTGGATCATATGCAATACCAGCTTCTGTAGTATTAGAAATAATAAATTCTAAATCTTCACTCTTAGCATATTCTAAATACTTATCATATTGCGTAAAAGGATTGATAAAATCCTCTAATACATCAATTACTTGTGGAACTCTAATGTCTTGGCCGTTTTGTCTTCCTTGTAAGATTAATGTGTAAAGACCATCTTGTTCTTCAAGATTAGCAACTCTACCAAAAGGCATTGGTTGAACAACACAAACCCCACCATCAAATACACCCTTTTCATTCATTTTTTGGATAATCCAATCAATGAAAGCACGTAAGAAATTGCCTTCACCAAATTGAAGAACTTTAACCTTACGTGATGGTTTCACATAAATTTTTTTACTTAATTTTTCCATTTTCTTATCCTCCGAAAAATCATATTTTTTGTTTTGATTTTCTAGGTGAATTTTAGCACATTAAACCTGTTCAGTCAATGACATTGTAGTATTATTTTAGCCTAACAAAAACAAAAAAGGGCTTTCACAAAGTGAAAGCAATTTTATTACTTATGATAGGTTTCGTTATGCAAGATTTTAAAGGAACGATAAACTTGTTCTAATAAAATTATCCTAGCAAATTGGTGCAAAAAAGTCATTTTAGAAAACGATATTTTATAATCAGCTATAGCTAAAACTGCCTTACTTATTCCTAAACTTCCACCAATGATAAAAACTATATTATTGGCTTTAAAACTATAAATATCATCTATTTTTTGGGCAAATTCGACACTTGTTAACATTTGACCATGTTCGTCGCAACAAATAACATATGAATTTGCTGGTATTCGTTTTAAGATTTCCTCTCCTTCTTGTTTTTTAACTTTTTCTTCATCCTTATTTATCGCTTTATCGGGAAGCTCAATTATTTGTAAATCACAATACTTACTCAACCTTTTCTCATACTCACTACTAGCATCTTTTAGATACTTTTCCTTGATACTACCAACCACAATAATTGTCACTTTCATATAGTTACCTCTTCAATATCAGTAGGTAGAGTCATAATCATCTTAATATTACTATCATTAACACCAAGTTTTTGAAATATTCTTTTGTAAGTCAAAGCTATAATTTCACGCAAATTACACTCTTGTGAAATATGTGCACAAAAAATATATTTAGTTTTATCTCCAACTAATTTAGCTAAAGCATAGATACTATCAGCATTTGATAAATGGCCATAATCGGACAAAATTCGCATTTTTAATTGATATGGTCTAGTTGAGTTCATAAGTATCTCCGGATCATGATTTGTTTCAAATATGTAGCAATCACAATTTGCTATTTTTCTTAAAACATCTTGATGGATATAACCAGTATCTGTCAAATAAACTAATTTTTTATTTCCTTCTTCAAACAAATAACCAACCGGTTCTTTCGCATCATGAAAGGCTTCTAGTGGAGTTATAGTAAGTCCCACTAAATGAATAGTCTCATAAATATTATTAATTCGCTCTAAAACATTAAAACGCATCTCTTCATTAATATAAAAATTATAAAATTGTTGATTTTTTAAAAGTTCTTCTAAAGTACCAAGGGTTAAATAGACTTTAGCTTTAGAGTATTTTAAGACCATTAGTAAACCTTTAACGTGATCGATATGTTCATGTGTAAGAAAAATACAATCTAAATTTATCACACTCTCATTTATTTTATTTAACGCCTCTTCAATTTTTTTCTTAGTTATTCCAGCATCTATTAGAAAATTTAGTTCATTTGTTTTAACAAAGCAAGAATTACCACTCGAACCACTAGCAAGTATTTTTATCAACATTTATTATCACCTTTGCCATTATAACATTTAATTAATTTATTTCAATAATTTAGCCCTTTTATCCATATATTTATATTGATTTTAATCTCTAAAAATGGTATCATATAAAACGCTAAAGTTTTTAGAAGAAGGAGTTTTTTACATGTCTAAACTTACTAAATTTAAACGAAATGGGCGTAGACTTTTAACCCTAGGTCTAGCACCTGTTATAGCTATAACAATTAGTTCATGTAGTTCAAAAGAAATTGGACCAGTTGATAACTCAGCAAACTATTTAACTGTTGGCAACTATAGCGTTACTAATGGTGAGGTTTGGGACAATTTAAAATGGTCAGCTGCCAATTTATTTGGTGATTTTAAGGAACAAGTTGTGCTTCAACCACAAATTGAAGATATCAAAACTGTACTTGCCGATAAGAACAATGCTAATTATAACTATTACACTGAAAGGTTACAAAATTACATAATTGAGGATGTATATGATTTTGATTTTTCTTTAGAGGATCATGAAGAGGAAATTGAAGATCTTCTAGAAACAACTAAAAAGCAAGACATCATAAAGTATGCTGACACAATTTATGTAAACTATAGGGTTAATATTTCAACAGATGATATCATCTCCGCTCTAGAAAATGGTAATTATGCCGCCTTAGAGCCACTCTATGAAATCTATTATAATGATTTTGCTAGCGAATTATATGCAAGAGAAAAATTACAAGAAGAGATTGACAAACAAAATGAAGAGGCTAAAAATGATGATGACGACTCTACTGTTGGCTATTTCACTAAAACAGAAGTTATAAATCGTTATAAAGATTACTACCTTAATCAAGGCGATGTTAATCTTATTATGATTAAATTTGCTTCTGAAGATGAAATGAATAACACATTAAGAGCCTTTGGTATCAAAGTTGATGATGATCAATTCTACTACTTAACTGATACACCTACATCCTACAATGAGTATATCAGTTATTACGAAGATTTTGATTTTGATACTGCTTCACCAAATGAGTATTTTAATCTTGATGCTTCTTATGGTCATTCCATTATTTTACAACTATATATTGCAATGTATAACTATATTTACACTTATCGTGATGCCATTCCAAATTTAAAAGCGGAAGCTAGCGATAATAGTGCTGCTACATATTTTAGTAATGCCAACGTAATTGATCAACGTTCTACAATGCAAAGTATAATTGATTATTATGATGAAAATAATTTAGTAACTGATGCCAAAACTGATGAGGAACGTGTTACTAGTATTATTAATGAAGCTAAAACAGCCGTTGATTCTAAATATATAGTTTACACAGCTGAAGAATTAAATGATTTAGATTCTAGTCTTTACACATATGTATATGAAACATTAAAGGAACCTCAACAAGTTGTTAGTGGTGATGAATACGATCGTTATTCTACTCCTTCTAATGTTTACTCATCAGATAATTATCAATATATGATTTTCAAGTATCAACAAGAAACAACTGATGATGATAAATTATATAATGAAGATTTAACTGATGATGAATTATATGATGCTATTTTAGAAAATACTACCTTATATGATAAGATAGTTAAAGACTTAACTGATGAAGATTTAACTTCTACTTATATTACTAATCAATTAACTGAAGCTACTAATGAAGTTGAAGTTAAGATTTATGATAGCTCTATTGAAATTTCTTATTCTGTAAATAATTCTAACTACAGCAAGACCTTATCTAGTGCTCCAGATAGTAATACAGTTGCTTCTTTCTCATATGATGGAAGAACTGTTAATGCTTATGTGACTACAGAAGATGGCAAAGGCTTATGGGATATATTAGAATATCGGAATGGTATTACTGCTGCAGCTAATATTTTATCTAATAAAATGATGAAAGATACTGAAGAATATAAGAATATTCCACAAGATATCGTAGACAACTTCTACTCAACTATCGAGTATGTACTAGCAAGTTTTGCTAACGATGCTTTAGCTAGCAATGGTTATCCAGCATCTATTGGTAAATACAATTTCTTAATGCTTTATTATCATACAGCAGATATCGATGAGATTGTTAATGACGTTTATAAAGTTTCTTATGTTTCTCAACAAATTTTAACAGATTATAGTAGTGAAAGTGTTGTTAATTTCTTTGAAGAATTTAGTACAAAAGCTTATAATAACTACTTTAACATTACAGCTCAAAAGTTAAGTGTTTACCTTGATATTGATGAAGATGGCACTCCTGATGATATTGCAAATTGGAAAGATCTTACAACTGACTTTAATGGACAAACAATGACTTATGCCGATATAGCTAAAGAATTAATTAAGAAAGTGTATAGCTTACTTGAAGTTTCTACTAGTGCTCACACTGATGCCTTAAAAACAATAGTAGATAATTACAATGCATCAAGCCGTTTTAATTCCCATGAAGGTGGACAATTCTCTGATGAGGATAATTATTATGATCCAATTGGTAATGAATGGGATTTCTCTCAATTCAAAAAGTTAGGCTTTGCTATTGCTACTGAAGAGGTAACAGTAACAAATTCTACTACTGATGTTGATTTAGCAATTAAAAATGGCTTATATGATATTTATAAGTCTGAAGGTTTTGAAATGGAAGATACCTTCCCTAATAGTTATTTACCAAGTGTCGAAAATTCAGTTGTTGAAGCTGAAGATGCTTATAACTATTTTGTTATTACTGCTGCTAGTGGTCCTTCTTCTGCAAAATATGAAGAAAGTAGTGACGAATATGGTCTATTTAAAGACTTATACTATATGTATAATGAAAAAGTAGTAACAATTGATAATGTTTATAATGATACAGATGTTTTAAACTTCAACCAAATTAAGGCTTATTTATTAGAGTATATTAATAGTTCTACTTCTAATTTATTACCTAGTGATATCTCTGATAGTTTAACTAACTATTTATCACCAGTTTTAACACGTTTCAAAGCTGATGGTACTCAATTTGAAATTGTTTTAAAATATATTGCTGGTGGAGATACTACAAAACTTGATTTTGCAAACGATGAAAACGATAATCGTTTACCAATTATTCTTGAAATTAATCAAAGAGCAGCTGACGATTATACTTACTATGGTAAGGAAGTTTATAATAACTTCTCTGGCTGGTGGGATAGTCTTGATGCTTTATTTACAACAGGAGGTAATAACTAATGAAGATGTTTAAACGCGTTTTGGGCTTATCTCTTGTTGCTGTTTCTACTTTTGCTTTAGCATCTTGCTCAAAGGAAACTAGAAATCAACAAGTGCCTTATGGTAGCGTTGGTGATTCTGTGGTTGCTAACGCTGGTGATTATTCTATATCCCAAAAACAACTCTATAATCGTTTGAAATACTCATATGGTTATACTGTTTTCACAAACAAGTTAAATTCTCTAGTTTACAAAACAGAGTATGCAGATTTTAAATATGAAGGTGACAATAAGATTTCTATTGATGAGTCTGTTGCCAGTGCCGTTTATGGTAGCAGTGATTTAGACACTTTAAGAACTATGACTGCTGAACAAAAAGAGCAAAAAATAACTTCATATATTTATTCAATAAGAGCACAAGGAATTATTATTTCTGATCGTAACTCTTTAGTTTTTGATACAATTACTGATTCTACAGAACATGTTAGCTTCTCTAAGCTACCTCAAGCTGTTATAAATTACTATTCTACTGATTTAGTTAAAAAGGCTGCTAACATAAAATACCTTGAAAGTATAGCTAACCAAGAATATATAGTTGATGAAAATGATTCAAATATCGAAACGGAAAATAGCTACTATATAAGTGATGATGATTTAGAAAATAAATATAATCAAACTTATAAGGACTACAACACTTCTTATGGGGTTGTAATTAAGTTTTCTTCTTTAAGTGAGGCTAATCGTTATATTACCGAAATTGGTGGTATTAATACAGAAAATGTTGAGCAACAATATATTAAACTTTATAATGCTTACTATTCCCATAAAACACCATTAACAGCTGAAACTATTAAGGAAAACGAAAATACGACTTTCCTCAATGATGCTGATCATACTGATTTAACTAATTATTCTTCAACAGTTACTGATTTCTTCCTTGAAGTGTTAAAAGATGGTGAAGGATTAACAACACCTCGTAATATTGATGGTAGTTACTACCTAATTTATCGTAAAGAAGTTGTATACCAAACAACTGGTACAAATGAAACTGTTGAATACAACGAATTAGATACCTTAGGTGCTGATAAAGCTCAAGAGGTTAAGGATGCTTGTAAAGAAAGCATAATTGAAGAAAACGCATCAAGCGTTAACTCAACTGTCTTCGAAGATCGGGTTGAAGACTTAGGAATTGTAATTTATGATCCATTCATTGAAAATACTTTTGCCAACAGTTATACATCTTATGACTATACTACAACTTTTGATAATAATTTAATATTCTCTACTACTTCTGAAGGTAATTATTCAGTAGATGATTATTACAATGACTTAATTAACTACAATGTTACTGAGACAGTAGTGACTCTGTTAACTAATCAAATGCTATTAAGTTTAGCAAATGATTCAAGTAATGAGGTTTCTGAATATTTAACAGATGATTTAAAAGATAGTACTAAAGAAGCTATTGATAACAATATTAAATCTTTCAATAATGGTAGTACTGCTCTAAATAAACTTTATGGCGAATCTAATTATTTATTCTATAATTATGGTTATTATACATATGATGAAGCTTATAATGCCCAATTAGCTTCTAGTATTCAAACAAGTTATTTAGCCGATTATATCTATAACAATTGGGCTGGTGAAAATCATTCTCTAGCAACTGACAATTTAAACATTCTACAAAACATTTTAAATACTGCATTAGCCGTTTATGCTGATCGTGATTTCTTAGATTTAACTGTAGATCATATTTTAATTTCAGTTGATAATGATGGTGATGGCCAACCAGATGATATGGACTTATTCCTTGCATCTTTAAGCGATGAGGAGAAGGTTAAATTCCAAACTGCAGTTAATAACTTAGCTAAAGCAATCTTGGCTGAGGCAACAGCTATTTCTGACCATACTAATATGGAAAAATTAACTTATATTGTTGAAGCATTTAATCGTAATTTCCCTACTCATCAAGGTCCAACTTGGGATACATATAAGACTTATAATTTCATTTTAACTGCTGAATCACTTGGTGAAGTTACAACAAGTAGTGTAAGTAATTATGTTGAACCTTTCCAAAATTATTTATATGAATTATATGATAAGGCAGTAGCTGATAACTTAAATATTCCTGAAGAGGATGAAGATAATGGAATCTTCTATTCACCAAATGGTGCAGTAACAACAGATAGTTACCAAGACTTAGACTTAACTGCTACAGATACTAATTCTACTCTTTGTCAAACTAATTATGGTTTCCATTTATTAAGTTTAAATAGTTATGAAAAAGATACGGATGCTGAACTTGATTTCCGTTTCACTGCTTCTACTTCTGATGAACAACAAAAAAATAATATTAAAGTTGTTTTAAATGAACATGATGAAGATAATGATGATGATGATTTATACGTTAATACTAATGTTTATAATACTAACGAAAACGAAGATAAATCTGTTCCAACAATTGAACAAGTATTTGTTTATTACGTAGAGTATACACAAGGTGATGTTACATCATTTAGAACTTCAATTGAAAATGATTTAAGTGCTTTATTAGATACTGTTATCAGTCATTATCAAACTTCTAACTTCCAAAAATATCTATTATATGCAAGATTAGGCTCTATTTCTACAAATAATTTAGGTATTTTTGATTATCAATTCTATATGGATAGTTTACGTGATAGTAACGAAAGTTATGATTCTGAATCACCATATTTAAGCTGGTATAGTCTAGATAATTCTATTAACTGGACTCGTTAATAATGAATGAGGAGGTAAATTTTACCTCCTTTTTCTTTTCCGCTTAATTATACAAAAAACACTTTTAGGTTAGTTCATTTTGACTACCTAAAAGTGTTTATTTATTCTAAACTATTATAAATTTTATCTAATTCTGCTAACATATTTTCATCTTCAACTGCTTCTAAAGAATAGCCATTACCATCTTTTTTCACTAAAAATGGATAAACAAAACGTGTATCAAACTCTTTAGACTTAGTTTTGGGATGTAAAATACAATAAATATCTTCTCTATCAAGATATTTATCATAATAAGGAATCGTGGCCATTTGTTCAAAAATAACTTCTGTGCCAAAAGTATCATTCATAACAATATCATCCTTATTGTTTTTATCTAATAATAAATTAATAATTTCATCTTTTTTTAGCTTAATCATAATTACCTCTTCTTAGGCTTATATAGACGCATACGTTCTAAAACAGGAATTGTGTCAGTGAAATTACCTGGTTCCACCTTAGCTAATTCATCACCAATAACTTGAAATTTAGAGTCTATAGTATCTAAATACCAAATTAATAAAGCCTCTGCTGTTAAGGGCCGTTTTGCTGAGCCATATTGTAATTGCCCATGGTGAGATATTAGAATATGCTCTAAAATTAAAACTTCCTCACTATCAGCATAACCAAGTTCTTTAGCGACTTCAGCCACAGCCAAAGTACCCATCACTAAATGGCCAAGCATTTGACCATCTAAGCTGAATTCCGGATTTTGAACATCATTAAATTCTCTAATTTTACCTAAATCATGCAAAATTATACCAGCATACAAATAGTTTTTATCTAAATAGGGATAAGTTTCTAAGCTACTAGTTGCCAATTTTAGCATTCCTAAGGTATGAAAAACTAACCCACCTAAAAAATTATGATGAATTCTAGTACCACCTGGATAAGTTAAAAAATCAACTAAATTACGTTCAATTAATGTCTTAGTAATATCATGTAAGATTGGATTATTTATTTCAGCTATATAAGTTTCTAAAAGCTTTTCTGCCTCTACAAAACTTAACTCTTTATGCGGCATAAATTCTCGTAATATTTCATCTCTTTTAGCTGATTTTTCATCACTTATATCTAAAACAGCATCTAGAATATATTTAGTTCTATTACCAACGTTTTCTTCCTTAATCACAAATTCATAGACATGATTTTGTTTCAACCGAGTTGCTACCTCACGACTCGTTTTAACATTATACATTGTTCCTGTTGCATTTTTAACTACGAGGTTGATAAAATTATCATTACTATTTTGGGTAACTATTGTACCATCAATTATCATTTTTATCCCTCCTATAGATATAAATACCTCGATCTTTTAAATTAATTTTTTTAATTGGCGTATTTAATAATTTGTAGCCATCAAAAATCATGATAGCATTTGGGCTTTTTAAATCAAACCGACCTTTTTTGTTTTTAAGAACAATAAATAGATCACACTTCTTTTCTTTTAACTCATAAACATAGGTCGTCTCATTAGAATATTCTGGTAAATACTTAATTCTTAACCTTATTTCATCTGGATTATCTAGACGAAAAACCTCATATTCTTTACGAATGGCAATCAAATCTCTTACCATTTGAACCATACTATCATAGGAATCCTTACGCTCCCAGTCTACCCCATTAATTTCATCGCCAGCATTATAGGAATTTTCACAACCATTTTTAGTTCGTAAAAATTCTTGACCACAATGAATAAAAGGTACGCCTTGAGCTAAAATGACCAATGATAGGGCGAGCTTAATGGCAATATAAACATCACGTTCTTTAATTTTCTTAAAATTAGCCTTCAAAAAATCATAAACTGTATAGTTATCATGACATTCTACATAATTAATTGATTGATTAGGATTTAAAAAACGATAATTATCTAATGAGCTACCTTCTAAAATATGAGTTAAATCATAAGGATTAACGTATTTGCCGGTAATAAATCCCTGATGATCACCCCATTGAGAGCCCTTAATTACATCTCGAAAAACATCATTAAAAAAGGCATAACTAGGCAATTGTTTATTATTTATACTAGCAGGTCTTAGTTCTTCTGGCAAAGTGTTTGGCATATTCCAACCCTCACCATATAGCATTATATTTGGTTCAAGCTTGCGTAGTTCAAGTTCAACCTTTTTTAGGGTAGGAATATCAAGTAATCCCATCAAATCGAAACGATAACCACTGAAATGATACGTTTTAGTCATATAAATTAAATTATCAACAATAAATTTAGAGCACATCTTTTTTTCCGTCGCTAAATCATTGCCACAACCGGAAACGTTAGTTAAAAAGCCATTACTAGCCCGGTAATAATAACCTGGAACTAATAAATCAAATGGAAATTTGGCTACATCATTAACATGATTAAATACAACATCCATATTTACGAGTAGTCCATAAGCATGACATAAATCAATTAGTTCTATTAATTCATTAATTCTTTTATATGGATCGTTTGGGTCCGTTGAGAAAGCTCCTTTTGGGACAAAATAAGCCAAAGGATTATAGCCCCAGTTATAATATCTTTTAGGGTTTAAGTCTGATATACCATAAAAATCAAAAATTGGCATCAGCTGTAAATGAGTAACACCTAAACTAGCTATATAATCTAATCCTGTCATTTTACCATTTTTAGTAGTTGTTCTTTCACATAAAGCCTTAAAAGTCCCTGGCTTTTTAACAGCAAGCTTGCTAGTCAAATCTCTAATTGACGCTTCATATATTATGCTATCAACATAATGACCAGAAAAACTTGGCTTAGAATAAATAAATTTTTTAAATTTAGCTGGATCGACAACATAATTAAAATTACCATTGGCGTCACTGGCTATGCCATAGGGGTCATTTACTATTTTATATTCATCCTCAAATATTTTAACTCTAAACCGATATTTTGAGCCTTCATAATCCCCCTTTATCGTTAAAGAATAATGCCCTCTTCCGTAATGCTTAAATTCTTCTGAAATTAACTGACCATTCTTGGTCGTTAACTCTAAAACTAAGCTTCTAGCCACCGGAGTCCACACATCAAATGTGGTTGCTCTTGGAGTGTAAGTCATTCCTAGCTTGCCATCATAAGCATAATATTCATCAAAACGACTATCGCGGACAAAAGATCCGGTAACCAAAAGTGTACGATAATCACCATTTAAAACATAGATATATTGGGTCATATCTAATATTTCTTTAACAATTAAAATGTATTTAAACCAAGTATCTTCTTCATACCGTGTTTCTACTTCTAATTGCGTATTTTTTCCATTATATTCTAAAATAAAATTGTCCTTTAAAACAATTGATTTATCTACTAAGATTGTTATTCGATCAACTGCATCTAAAAATGCTCGAAATATCATCTAAAATCAACTCCAATACTTGCCATAAGATTATAACATAATTTTATAAAATTTATTATATTTTTTTGCTAAATTATGCTATAATTTTTTAGGTGATTTGATGTTTTATCTAAAGAATACCCTTATTAATACCATTATAATAAATAAATCAAAATTTATTTGTACTATTATTCCCTGAGTTTTACAGTTGTTATGCTACAAAAGCCGATTACCTACTCGATTAAGTAAGTGACCGGCTTTTTTTATGGTT
>CALUXJ010000023.1 GCA_944324725.1 uncultured Acholeplasmatales bacterium | reverse complement strand
CGTACGTATATTATGTGACTACTTGAAAATGTCTATGGTTTGTTTAAGCTCTTTTAATTGTTTTTTTGTATATAACTTTGGCTTTTGAATGCAAGAAAAAAAAGAACGTTTTATATATAATATATATAACTCGCTCTGAAAAAAATATTCATTAAAAAGTCAGGCAAAGTCGGGAAAATATACTAAATCTTTACTTTTCGTATACGAAAATAAGACTGTTATAGCTGGTGGTATTATCCTGATTATTATAGGTCTTGAAATCTTTATTGCTAGTTTTTATAAAATATTTCTAATAGACTCTCTAATTATAATATCTGAAAATATAACAATTCTTTGATTTGTTCTATTCATTAACATACTGACAAGCAAGTCAAAAGCTCTATTTCCTATTAGATCTAGGTCTTGACGGACTGTAGTTAAAGGCGGAGTAAAATAACTAGCTATTTCAAGATCATCATAACCAGTGATTGAAACATCTTCAGGGCAACTAATCCCAATATCTTTAAGTCCTCTAATTAGACCTATTGCGATACTGTCTGATGAACAAACTATAGCTGAAACATCAGTATTTTTGAAAAAAGATGCGGCTTTATAACCTGATTCTTCATTATATGAACCAAAATAAATATAATTTGGATTATAGGCTATACCATTCATTTCAAGCCCAATAATGTAACCTGCATATCTTTCGTTAGATATAAAAGAGCTTCTATCACCATGAATAAAACCAATTTTATTATGACCTTTATTATGTAATAGAGTTACTAATTTAGAAATTGTATTTAAATTTTCATTGTTTATTGAAGATATTTTATCACCTTCAACTATATTATCAAATAAAACAGTAGGTATATTAGTTCCTTTAATTTTATTCAATAAGGGACTTTCATAATTTAATCCTAAAATAAAGGCCCCATCAAAATGATTATCTTTTAAATAATCATCATAACTTTCCCCAATTTGATGAGCACTTACTTGAATCACTTCAAAATTATTTTCCCCAGCATATTTTGAAAAAGCGGCACTAAGCGCCATAAATAAACTAGAAGGATTTGTTAAATTATCGACACTGTGGATAATACATAACCTTCTTTTTTTTGTCGTCTTTAGTCTTTGGTCTCTAGCTTTATAACCAACCTTTTTAGCATAGTCTAGAACTAGCTGTTTAGTTTTATTAGAGACATCAAAAGCACCATTTAATGCCTTAGAAACTGTAGAGACTGATAGATGCAAGTCGTAGGCTATGTCTTTTATTTTCATATTAATCTCACACTCCTTTCTCATGTGTCGAAGACACACATAGCTATGAAAATAATTTTTTGTTATAAGCTAAGCACGAGGAGCTATTGTAAACTACAGATCACGTTTATGTCCTTTTTATGCTCGTGCCTAGATTAAATACATTTTATTTTCAAACTATCACCATTACTATTATATACTAATTTATGCTTTTTTCAATTTATTTTCGAAATTTTTTCGAAAATAAATGTGTTGTTTTGAGACTTTTCGAAAACAAGTAAAAACGCTTGCAAATTTTTTTTATTAGTTTAAAATAATACATATGAAAACGTTTTATAAAAAAGGGGTAATTTATATGAAAGAAAAAGAAAGAAAGGCTGGACTACTTTTACATATTAGTTCATTACCTAGTAAATATGGAATAGGAACATTAGGAGAAGAAGCTTATCATTTTGTAGATTGGCTAAAAAAAGCTAAATTAAAAATTTGGCAAGTTTTGCCGATTGTTCCAACTAATTATGGTGATTCTCCTTATCAATCTGTATCTTCTACAGCCCTAAATTATTATTTTATAGACTTTGATATTTTAAGAGAAAAAGGATTATTAAAATTAAGTGATTACAAAGATGTTAAATTAGGTTATGAAGATAATAAAGTAGATTATAGCTTACTTTTTAATGGTAAAATAGAAATGTTATATAAAGCTTTCTTAAATTTTGATAGTAACAATAAAGACTTTTTAGATTTTGTAGCTAAAGGAGAATATAAAGATTTTGCAGTTTTTATGACTATTAAGAAGATTCATAACTACATATCTTGGGATAAATGGGATAAAACATATCAAAATTATTCTAAAGAATTAGAAGAAGGAATTATTAATGATTATTATAAAGAATACTTATTTTGGATTTGGACTCAATATGAATTTTTAGATGAATGGAACAAATTACATAAATATGCTAACGATAATGGTATCGAGATAATGGGTGATATGCCACTTTATATTGCTTATGATAGTGTTGAAGTTTGGATGCATCCTGAAATGTTCTTGCTTGATCAAAATAAAGTTCCAACTTTAGTAGCAGGTTGTCCACCAGATGCCTTTACTGAAGATGGTCAGTTATGGGGTAATCCAATCTATAATTGGCAATATATGAAAGATAATGGTTATAAATGGTGGAATGAGAGAATATCAAAAGCTTTTGACCTATATGATATTTTAAGAATAGATCACTTTAGAGGATTTGATAGATATTATGCTATACCATATGGACATGTAAACGCAAGAAAAGGTAGTTGGCAAGATGGGCCTAAATTTGATTTATTTAAAGATAAATTAGACCTTAATATTGTAGCGGAAGACCTAGGCACAATTGATGAGGGTGTTAGAACCTTAATGAAGCAAGTAGGATATCCTGGCATGAAGATAATTGAGTTTGCTTTTGATGGCCATAGTGATAATGAACATAAACCATCAAATTACACTAATAATTATATTGTCTATACAGGTACCCATGATAATATGCCTTTGTATCAATATATTTTAGACTTAAAAGAAGAAGAACTTGAGATTTACTATAAAGATTTAGAAAAAGAATGCGAACTTCTAAATGTTAAATATTTAGGTGAAGAACCACATAAAATAGTTGAATGTGTAATTGAACTTGCTTATGCATCTAAAGCAGATACTTGCATAATTCCAATGCAAGACTTATTATGTCAAGATGGCAAATCTAGAATGAATCTACCTTCTACAGTTTCGACTGACAACTGGTCTTACCGAATTTTAAAGGAAAATTTGTCAGATGAATTAGCTTTAAGACTTGCTAGCTTGGTGACAAAATATAGGAGATAAAAATGGATTATACAAAAGAAATAGAAGAACTGATGAGGTTAGAATATCAAATAGATGTAAAAGAAGCTAATGTCAAACAACTTTATAATGTAATATCTAAATTAATAATGTTAAAAGTAAGTAATGATTGGCATAATACAAGATGTGCCGACATTAAGAAATGTGGTTATCTCTCTGCCGAATTCTTAATAGGACGACTTGTATATGCTAACTTACTAAATATGAAAATGACTGAAGATGTTAAAAACTCACTAGCTAATTTTCATATTGATTTAAATGAATTTGAAGAAGTTGAAGATGCCGCTTTAGGTAATGGTGGTCTCGGAAGGCTTGCAGCTTGTTTTTTAGAATCAGCAGCCACTAAAGGTATTCCTTTAGATGGTTATGGCATAAGATATCGTTTCGGTTTGTTTAAACAAAACTTTATCAATGGTTTTCAAAATGAAGAAGCTGATGATTGGCTAAAGTGGGGTGACCCATTCTCAATTAGACGTGATGAAGATGCAAGAATAGTTGAATTTTCAGATATGAAGGTAAAGGCTATCCCTTATGACATGCCAGTTATTGGTTATGATAGTAAGGTAGTTAATACTTTAAGACTATGGCAAAGCGAAGCTTATGAAGATTTTGATTTTAAAGCTTTTGATAATATGCAAGGTAGCGAAAACGCAATTAATGAATATAATGCTAAAGAAATCACAGCTGTCTTATATCCTAATGATAATACATATCTTGGCAAAGTTTTAAGATTAAGACAAGAATATTTTATGGTTTCGGCCTCACTTCAAGATGTTTTAGCTAAATATAAAACTAAAAAACATAGTTTAAAAGATATAGCTAAATATCAAATATTCCAATTAAATGATACTCATCCAACTCTAGCTATACCAGAATATTTAAGATTGTTACAAAAAGAAGGTTTGTCTTTTAATGAAGCTTTAGAGATATGTCATCAATCATTTAACTTTACTAATCATACAATAATGGGTGAAGCATTAGAAAAATGGCCAGTTGAGATGTTAGAAAAATATTTACCTGATGTATTAACTGAAATTATCAACTTACAAGATATTATTGATAACACATTAGATAATACTAAATATTACATTATTAAAGATAATTTAGTACATATGGCTAATCTAGCAATCTTTGTAGCAGCTAAAGTAAATGGGGTAGCTGAGATTCATACTAATATTTTAAAAGCTGATACTTTTAAAGATTGGTATAACTTATATCCCGATAAGTTTGAAAATGTAACAAATGGAATAACGCCAAGAAGATGGTTAGTATTGAATAACCCAAATTTAACTAAAGAAATTTGTTCTTTAATTGGAGATAAATGGATTTGTAATTTAGATGAATTATCTAAAGTCAAAAGCTATGTAACTGATAAAAGATTCTTAGAAAAATTTAAAATTATAAAACAAAAAAATAAAAAGATTTTAAGTGATTATATTTATAAACATGATAACATCTTAATACCAACTGACTTTATGTTTGATGTTCAAGTAAAAAGATTACACGAATATAAAAGACAACTTTTAAATGCCTTTAGCATTCTATATATCTATTATGGTATTAAGGATGGCTCAATTAAAGACTTTAAACCTACAGCCTTTATTTTTGGCGCTAAATCAGCACCAGGTTATTATATGGCTAAAGCTATTATTAAATATATTAACACGATAGCGGACTTAGTAAATAATGATCCTGAGGTTAGCAAAATATTAAAAGTTGTGTTTGTAGCTAACTATAATGTATCATATGCTGAAAAAATAGTTTGTGCAGCTGATTTATCTGAACAAATTTCAATGGCCGGAATGGAAGCTAGCGGAACCTCTAATATGAAGTTTATGTTAAATGGTACCCCTACAATTGGGACACTAGATGGAGCTAATGTTGAGATAGCAGAAGAAGCTGGGTTTAATAATAACTACATTTTTGGCTTAAATGTTAGAGAAGTAGCTAAAGTAAAAGAAAATTATAATCCTTATGAATTATTAGAAAGTAATCCAAAATTAAAAAGAGTGGTTGAATCTTTAATTGATGGTACACTTGATGATTTAGGAAGCGGGGTATTTAAAGCTATTTATGATTCATTATTAAATGGCAACAACCCAGATAATTATTTAGTTTTAGCAGATTTTGATTCTTATATTAAAACTAAATTAATAGCCAATCAAGATTATGGTCGAGATATATTCTATGAAAAATGTTTAATAAATATGGCATCAGCTGCTAAATTTTCATCAGACCGTTCAATCCTTGATTATAATAAACTGATTTGGCATCTAAAATAAACTTTAGTTTTTTTTAGGTAAAAAATATAAGGGGGGGGGTTATACATAACCAACATTTATTTTGATTTATATGGAACTTTAATAGATATTTGTACAGATGAAGAAGATATAACTTTTTGGAATAATTTTAGTAAATACGTTTCTAAATACAAAATATATAAACCTTTAAAGCTAAAGAAAAAATATTATAAGTTAGTTAAAAAATTAGAAAAGAAAAAAGAAGAAATTGAACTAATTGATGTATTTACAAAATTATTTAAGGGAATAGATAAAATGTTAATAATTGATGATATAGCTTATAATTTTCGCAAATTATCAACTAAATACATTAAATTATATGACGGGGTAATTGAACTATTAGAAGAACTAAAAAACAATAATGATTATAATCTTTATGTTTTATCAAATGCTCAAACAATCTTTACCTTAAAAGAATTAGAAGAATTAGGAATTAAAGATTATTTTAAGAAAATCTTCATATCAAGTGATTATGGTATTAAAAAACCTAATTTAGAATTCTTTAAAAAAGCCAAACTAAAAACCCCTATGGCTAGTCATTATTTAATGATAGGTAATGATTTAGAATGCGATATATTACCAGCTAAATCATTAAATTTTAAAACTATCTTTATAGAATCAAATTTAACACCAAAAAACGATTATAAAGAAAAATTAAAAGGGTTTGATTCTAAGAAGATAGCAAAATTAATTAAGGAAATTAATCTAGCAATAGATTAATCAAAACAGCAAATATTTTAATATTAGGAGGTAAAAAAAAGGATGAAAAAATTATTTGCTTTAATGGGTGTTAGTTTATTAACACTAAGCTTAGCTGCCTGTGGTGGTGGCGGAGAAAGTGATGGTCCAAAGACTATTAACTTAACTTATTCAGGTGCGGCATCTGACCAAGAATTTAATGAGAGTTTATTTGAAAAATTTAAACAATATCGTCAATCTTTAGGTGATGAAAATACTTATAATATCACATATGTAGCACATGGTGCTGATAAGGTTGATAGTGAAGTATTAGACTGGGTAGTAGGACCAGATGTATATGAATTTGCATCAGATAAAATTACAGTCTTATATCAAAAAGGTGCATTAGCTAGACTAGTTGGTGATAATGCTGATTTCGTAACAGAAAACAACTCAGAACTTGGTGTATCTTTAGCGACATTTAATGAAAACTTATATGCTTATCCATATACCGGTGATAATACATACTATGTTCAATATGATACATCATTCTATACAGCTGATGATGTTAAATCTATTGAAACTATGTTAGATAAGGCAGCCAAAGCTGGTAAGAAAGTAGGTTATAACCTAGGTGAAGCATTCTGGTCAGCTGGCGCACTATTTACATATGGTGCTGATTATAAAATGGTATTTGATGAAGACGGCGCTATAACTAGTATTTCTGCTGACTTTGATGGCGATGCTGGTCAAAAAGCTATTAAAGCTATGTATCAAATTATGAAAAGTGAAGCATGGCAAAATGAAATGGCAGCTCCAACTCCAAGTAATAACTTAGTAGCTTGTATAGCAGGTACTTGGGATATTGCAGCATATAAAGAAGCATTAGGCGAGAATTATGGTTGTGCTGTAATGCCAACAGTAACAATTGATGGCGATACAAAACACTTAGGTGCTTTCTTAGGTGGTAAATTATTAGGCGTTAACCCTCAAGTTAGTCAAGGTGATAATGATAGATTAGTGGCTGCTCATGAATTAGCTAAATATTTATCAAACGAAGAATCACAATTAGCTAGATTTGAAAAAAATGGCATTGCACCATGTAATAAAGCTGCTGCAACAAACTCTAAAGTAACGTCAGATCCAAATGTTCAAGTTTTAATTGCTCAACAAGAATTCGCACATGCTCAAACTGCAGTACCAGGAAACTTCTGGACAGCTCCAAATACTCTTTATACAGCAATCTCAGATGGTTCATTTACTTTAGAAGAAATAGCAACTTATGCTAAAACTTTAAATGATTCTATTAAAGCTAGTAAATAAAAAACAATTTAATAATGCATAGTATGGGCTTTAAAGCCCTACTATGTATTTCTTGTTATAAAGGAGGAGTATTTTATGACGACAATCGAATACCTTGCACTCCCTAGTTATAAGAGAATTTTATATAAAATTTTAGATTTTTTTAAGGCAATACCTAGAGGAGTTGCTAAATTCTTTAGCAGCACTCTAGTTATTTTATTCAAAAAAATTGGTAGCGCTATCATAAATTACTTTGTTAATTTATATGAAATTTTTGTTAGTGGTGATTATAAGACAAGAACTAGTTATCTAGTTATGGGGTTTGGACACTTATCAAGAAAATCATTAATTAAAGGATGTATGTATTTAATTTATGAAATAGCCTTTGTCATCTTTATGGTAACTGTTGGTGCTAACGCAATAGCTAAGATTGCGACATTTGGTTATGTAGCCCAAACAGTTTATGTTGATCCTAGTTTAGGTATTGAAATAGCGGAATTTAAAGATGATAGTTTATTAATTTTATTAAATTTTGTTATAACCTTAATTTTAATAGGTATTTTAATTTTCTTATGGTCTATTCAAATTAATGAAAATAGAGAATTAGAAAATTTAGAAAAAATTGGTAAACATGTTGGTGATAAAGAAACTTTACATAGTTTAGTAGGTAAAAACTTTCACAAAGTCTTACTTGCTTTCCCAACACTTGGGGTTGTGATGTTTACCATAATCCCATTATTTGTAATGATTTTAGTTGGTTTTACTAACTATTCATCGACATATCAAAATCCAAGAGTTTTGTTTGATTGGGTTGGCACTTATAATTTCCAAAAGCTATTTGGTATGGCTGGAGGGGATTCTAGTCAATTTGCAGGGGTTTTCATGCAAATCTTATTATGGACTTTGATTTGGGCAATATTTGCTACATTCACAAACTATTTTTTAGGTATGATTGTAGCTATGATTATCAATAAGAAGGGTATTAGATTTAAAAAGCTATGGCGTACAGTTTTAATCACAACTATCGCTGTTCCTCAATTTATATCTTTATTATTCTTATCACAATTTTTAAAAACTGAAACTGGCGGTCTTAATGCTTTATTAAGAAATGTCGGAATAATTAGTGAAAATATTAGATTCTTAGAAGATGGATTAATCACTAAGATTACTATAATTGTAGTTAACATGTGGATAGGTATTCCATATACTATGCTAATGTGTTCTGGTATCTTAATGAATATTCCTCAAGACTTATATGAATCAGCTCGTATTGATGGAGCTAGTCCATTTAAGATGTATGCTAAGATTACCTTACCATATATGCTATTTGTAACTGGTCCATATTTAATATCTAACTTTGTTGGCAATATCAATAACTTTAATGTTATTTACCTATTATCTGGTGGTAGTCCTTCATTTACAACTGTAAATGGTGCACCACTAAGTACATATGTATATGGCGCTGGTCAAACCGACTTATTAATCACTTGGTTATATAAGCTAGCAATGGGTGAAGTATCTAAAGATTATGGTGTAGCTTCAGTTATTGGTATTATTGTATTCGTTGTTGTAGCTACATTATCTCTATTTTTCTATAGCAGATCTAATGCAGTTAAGAATGAGGGGGATTTCCAATAATGAAAAAGTTTAGTGTATTTCAAGCCCCTAATATGTCAGGTGGTAAAAGAACAAAGGAAATAATATCTAAAACAGTTATTTATATCTTTTTAATTCTTTTAGCAATTATTTGGATTTGTCCTTTCGTTTATTTATTAATTCAATCATTTGCGGTAACTTATGAATCTAACTTATTAATACCTCAAGAATTTACCTTTGATAATTATATTTTCTTATTCACTGATAAGACCTATCCTTTCTGGAGATGGTATTTGAATACATTTTGTATAGCATTAATTGTCTCAGTGTTAAATACAGTCTTAACATTAGTTAGTGCTTATGCATTTTCTAGATTAAGATTTAAAACTAGAAAAGGATATATGAAAGTTATCTTAATAATTGGAATGTTCCCAGGTTTCTTAGGTATGATTATCACTTATTATATGTTAAGTTCAATCGGGCTTGCTAATGGTATGCCAAGTTTGTTTGGTTTAATTTTAGTTTACACATCCGGTTGTGTAATGAACTATTATGTAGCTAAAGGTTTCTTTGACACTATTAGTCGTTCATTAGATGAAGCAGCCATGCTAGATGGGGCAAATAAAAACACCATATTCTGGCGCGTTATTATGCCTTTATCTAAACCAATAGTTGTTTATACTATTTTGCTTGCATTTACAGCTCCATGGGGTGATTATATGCTTGCTTCAGTTATGGCTGGTGGTAGAACAGAATTTATGAATGTGGCTGTAGGTTTACAACAAATGCTATCAAAAGAAGCTGGTACTCAATACTTCCCAGTATTCTGCGCAGCAGGTGTAGTTGTATCTATTCCAATTGTTATATTATTCTTCTGTTTACAAAGTTATTATGTAGAAGGTGTTACAGGTGGCGCAGTTAAAGGTTAGAAATATGATTGAAACAATATTACTTTTAATTTTAACTGTAATATTAGCTCTTACAATAATAAGTTGTAGTGATTCGCCATATGGCAAAGAAATAGAAGAAGATTTAACTACAACTAACATAATAGATGATAATTATCGTAATTATTATGAAATATATGTTAGATCATTTTATGATTCAAATGGTGATGGAATTGGTGATTTAAATGGTGTTACAGCTAAACTAGACTATATAAAAGACTTGGGGTTTAATGGTATCTGGTTAATGCCAATAAATACATCGTCTAGTTATCATAAATATAATGTAAAAGATTATTATGAAATAGACCCATCTTATGGCACAATGGATGATTTAAAAAATCTAATAAATGAATGCCACAAACGTGGTATTAAATTAATTATAGACTTAGTACTAAACCATTCAGCAAGTAATAATTCATGGTTTATTAAAGCTAAAGAAGCTTATGAAAAAACTTTAAATAATCAAACTTTAACTGAAGAAGATGAAAAATTTAAAGATTTTTATGTGTTTTCAACGACTCAAAAAAGTGGTTATACTGAAGTAAATGGTAAAGGTTATTATTATGAATCTAATTTTGATTCTGGTATGCCTGAATTTAATTGTGATAGTCCATATGTTAGAGAAGAATTTAAAAACATAATCCAATATTATCTAGATATGGGACTTGATGGCTTTAGACTAGATGCGGTCAAATATTATTATTTAAATAACACTAGTAAAAATGTTGAATTATTATCATACATTAACAAATGTGTTAAAGATAAAAATCCTAATGCTTATGTTGTTGGTGAAATGTGGGACATATCAACTGATGCTATTAGCCAATATTATGAAAGTGGTATTGATTCATTCTTTAACTTTAATGTAAGCGTGTCAAACCCATCAAGTGGAATTATTAATTCAGTAAATCAAGAAGGTAGAATGTTAAATAGCTATTATGATGCTTTAGTTTCTAATGAAGAAATGGCTGGCAATAATATTCCTGCTCCATTTATTGATAACCATGATACACCTAGATATACAACATCTGGTACTGATGTTAGAAAAAATAAGTTTCAATATGCTTTACTTCAAATGTTAAATGGTTCAACATTTACTTATTATGGTGATGAAGTTGGCATGACTGGTTCTAATGCTGGTGACTTACCAGACCAAAATGTAAGAATTCCAATTATGTGGGGTGACGGAGTTGGTCAATGTTCAAGTTTAGGTGGCGCGACAGTTGAAAGTTATCCTCATGGTTATGTAAGTACTCAAATGAAAGTTAAAACTTCAATTTATAATTATTATAAAAAATGTCTATTAATAAGAAATCAAAATCCTGAAATTGCTAGAGGCAAAGTAACTAAAATAGCGATGGATAGAGATAACAAATTATTATTTATCAAGAAAACTTATAATGGTAGTGAAATAGGTATTGTCTTTAATTTCTCACCTAGTGATGACCTTGAAGTGGATTATAAGTCATATGGCTTTAATGATGTTGTAGGTCAACTAGTAGTAGATAATGACACTAGATATATAGGTATGTTAAAAAGTGGCACAATTTTATTACCATCATATAGTATAGCTATAGTTAAATAAAGGAGAAATAATATATGGCTGATTTAAGATTAGAACATGTATATAAGGTATATCCTAATGGCACTAAAGCTGTATCAGACTTTACAATGGAAATTAAAGATAAAGAATTCATTGTATTTGTAGGACCTTCAGGTTGTGGTAAGTCAACAACCCTTAGAATGATTGCAGGTCTTGAAGATGTTACTGCTGGCGAATTATATATTGGTAATGATATTGTAAATGATGTTGAACCAAAAGATAGAGATATCGCGATGGTATTTCAAAATTATGCCTTATATCCACATATGACAGTTTATGAAAATATGGCTTTCGGTCTTAAACTAAGACATGTTCCAAATGCGGAAATTCATGAAAGAGTAGTTTGGGCAGCTAAAGTCTTAGACTTAACAGAATACTTAGACCGTAAACCAAAAGCTATGTCTGGTGGTCAAAGACAAAGAGTAGCTTTAGGTAGAGCAATCTTAAGAAAACCTAAAGTTATGTTATTAGATGAACCATTATCAAACCTTGATGCTAAATTAAGAAGTCAAATGCGTTCAGAAATAGCTAAATTACATGACCAACTTAAAACTACATTTATCTATGTAACACATGACCAAGTAGAAGCTATGACTCTTGGTACAAGAGTAGTTGTTATGAAATTAGGTCGTATTATGCAAATCGATACACCGAAAAATTTATATGATTATCCTAATAATTTATTCGTTGCTGGTTTTATCGGTACACCTCAAATGAATTTCTTTAGATCATATTTATTAAAAGATGGTGATAATGTTCATGTAACATTTAGATGGTCTGAAGAAACTCTAGATATTCCCTATTCTAAATTAGCTAAAGTAAAAGCTAAATATTTAGATGGCAAGTGTGAAGTAGTATTTGGTATTCGTTGTGAACATTTAAGCTTAGACCCTGAAGTAGTAGAAAAATCTAAGTATTTATTAAATGTTAGAATATCTCACTTTGAAGAATTAGGTAATGAAACTCTAATTTATGCCGATATTAACAAAGAAGGCGATGGATTTAGTGAATCCTCAACTAGAGTAATCATTAAAGGAACATCAAATTATGGCCTTGTTAAAGGAAAATTTACAAAAGCTGCAGTTAATATTGATCGCATTCATATGTTTGATTCTATAACTGAAGAAACTATTAATTCTCGTATTCCTCAAGATAACTTAATCGATGGTGAAGTTAAATCGGGTAAGCTTTTAATTGATAATCTAGAATATGATTTACCTAAAGCAATTAAATTAGAAGATGGTAAATATAATCTTTTATTTCCAATTGAAGCCATTAAATTAACAAACAGCAAACAAAATATAGTTAAAGTTATAAATAGTGAAGATATTGAAGGTAAAAAAGTATTAAGTTTAGGAACATCTAAACAATTATTATTCACAATTGATAATGAATATAGTGAAAGTACTGCTAGTTTAGATATTGATTTTACTCAAATTGAATTTTCTAAAGACAACCAAGTGGTTTCTAAAGCTATCTCAAGTTATGACAAAATTAATTCAATTTTCTTAAATTATGAAACAGCTAAATCATTTGTAGGTAATAAATATGAAGATTTTTTAAATAGAAGAGTTGAAGCAGTAAAAGAAAAATATGAAGGCTTAATTAATGAATTAAAATCTAACTATGAAGCTAATATGGCTAGCGCTAGTCATATAGATTCAAAAATTGTAATAGAAAAAAATAAACCTTTAATAGCTGATAAAAAACAAATATTAAATTCATCTTTAACTAAATTAAAAGAAGAATTAAAAAATAATTCGAAGAAAAAAACTTTAGAACATAAAGAAATAGTTAAGAAAATAAGCCAAGAAGTTAATGAAATGTATACTAAGATCTACAATGACGAAATTGGTGCTTTTGAATCATTTAAAAAGATAAACAAAGATAAAGATAGCTATCGCAAGAGAGCAGCTGAAATTAGAGTATTTAAGAATAATTTTTCTCTTGAAAAGAAAAACGAATTAGAAAAGAGATTAAATTTAGAATCTTTAAGATATGATAGTGAAATTAATTCTTTAAAAAATATTTATAAAAGAACTGTTGAAGGTTTAAAGAAAGATTATGAAGAATTTATTAAAGAATGTGATAATGAAGCGTATCCAGTTAAGAATTTAACTAAAGCATATAATAAAGAATTAAAAGAATTAGAAAAAGAATACACTCATCAAACTAATTTAGCTAAAATCTTATTTTTCTTTAAAACCAATGACTTAGTTACACTATCTAGTGACCAAATTTCTAATAAGATGGTTCAATCTTTAGGGGTTAAAGTATTTACTAAAGAATATTTATTAGAAATACCTCATGATGCCTACAAAATTGGTGATGAAGGTTTAGTTGTTAAAGTTGTAGAAGGTCTAGATTATGGAAAAAAACAATATTTACATTGCGAAATTGATGATGGAGCAGGTATTAAAGATTTATATATTGAATCTAGCGATATGTCTCTTGTAGGTAAAGATATAAAAGTATTATTTGATATTTCAAAGATTCATATTACTGAAAAGTCTATGGACATTAAGATCTACTAAGGAAGTGATTATGATGAAGAAAAGTTTAAAAGCACTATTTGTCATCATTTCAGTTTTCTTAATAAGTCTTGTTACAGGTTGTTCTGACCATAAGAAACCAGAAGAAGGTTATATATCTGAAGATAGATTATTAGAAATAGTTAGTAATTTTGAATATAGTTCAACATACACTAATTATTCAGTAATTGGTAATTTTAACTATTTTAATCTAGATAGTATGCCAAGTACTGTTTCTAGAACAAATGTTGAATTTACTGATTCTCCTGATGTTTTTGCAAATAGTTGTTCATCTCACTTTTTAAGAATTCCACTACATCTTAATCAAATAAATTGGAATACAGAGGCAGTAGATGAAACTAATGGTAGATCAATTGCTACTAGATATGTCTTAGAATCTAGAATAATAAGACCAGCTAGTATCGATAAAGTTTACTATTATGAAACTGAGGGTGGCGGATTTATTGTTAAAGCATTTGGGGCTAATAAAGAATTAAGAATTTATAGACCTAGTGAAATAACTTGTAACGCTAAATGGAATATTGAAATCGAATATGATGCAAAGGGTTATTTAGTAAGAGAATTTTTTGAAACGGTAAATACTAAAGATAATAATAAAAAGGATTGTTGTTATGGTGAAGCGAACTATACATTTAGATAAAATCTTAATATTTATCTTATTAGTTATAGTTAGTTTTGCGCTAACTTCTTGTGCTAGTGAAATACCAGAAGGTAATATTAAAGATTTTGTCATGGAAATCGATTATGATAAAAGTTATGAATATATTAAAACTGGTAAAAGCGTGATAACCTCTACTTATTATGAAAATAAAGTTGAAGATGGCAAAGTAGTACTTACTACCTATATTGATAAAGATAGCATGTATTACTATACCTTAAAAGAAGTTAGTGGTAGTTATTTTGGTAATGACAAAGATGATTATAATTTTTACCAACAAGAAATTCTATCTTATTTTGACGAAGCGAATAACGTAGTAGTCTACCAAAAAACAGACGGAATATTAGATAATGTTTCTTATAGTGAAGAAGATGTTACTGATTCAGTTAAAAGTTTTTTCTATTCAGATGTAACATCTAATTACCATAGTGGAGGGGTTTACTATGGTGATTATGTTCTAGCTAATGTAGCAAATTATTATCAATTCTTTTCATTAAATGATGATGAAACAGAACTCACTTATAGCGTAAATACTAAAAGTGAAACAGAAGATGGTAAAGAACTAATTAATATGCACAGTTTTACAGTAGATCGTTATGGCATGATTATAAGTTTAACATCTAGAGCTTTTACAAGAGATTATAGTATGGAAATTCTAACAACTATCGAATGTGAGTATAATATTCCAATTAACAAATTAATAAATCTATAAGGGGAAAATAATGAAAAAAATATTAAATATATTATTATTGTTCATCCTTTCTTTAACAATTGTAGCTTGTAATAACAAGACTATAGACCAAGACCCAAAGCCAAATGAAGAAGAAAACCAAGAAGAAAACAATGACCCAAATTTGCCTATAACTGATGAAAACTTAGGTTTTGCGATTCATTATGATATAACTACAAAGACAAATGGTGATTATACTTGGAATTTATGGTTATGGGAAGACACAAAAGATGGTGCTGATTATCAGTTTACAGAAACAGATAGTTATGGCTTAGTTGCAAGATTTTCTTGGGCTGATTTTCCAACAGCTGAAAGCAGTGGTCTAGGTTTTATAGTAAAAGAAAATAAGCCTTGGGCGGATTCGCCTTCTAAAGATGGTGATGATGACCGATATGTTGATTTTAGTGTCTTAGAAAGAGACCAATATGGTTATTATAATATTTATTTAAAAAATGGTGATTCAAATATCTATATTAATGACAAAGGAGAATTACTTGAGATGATTTCACATTTTGCATTAGCTTATAATACAAAAACTGGCTTTTCTATTTGGTTTCAGACTAATAGAGAATTTGCAAGTTATGAAATTAAATTAGGAAATGAAGTTTTATTTGACAGTAATACTCCATCTGATATGTTATCGTCAAACACAGGTAAAAGAGTAATATATAAGTTAGGTAATGAATTGCCTAGCTTATTAGATGACTACATTTTAAATGTTACTTTTAAATCTGGTAAAACATTAACTAAGATGTGCGATAAACAAGTTATCTATTCTAGCAAAGAATTTGAAGAATTATATACATATAGTGGTGAACTTGGGGCTATTTATACTAGTGAAAAAACAACATTTAGAGTTTGGTCTCCTATTTCTTCAAAAATTAGTTTAAGAATATATGATACAGGTACTCCTTCTAGCCTTGGTGGTAATAATAACTATCAAGAATATGCGATGAAAAAGATTGAAAATGGGGTTTTTGAATACGTTTTAAATGGCGATAATGAGGGTAAGTATTATACATATGTAGTTACTAATTCAACATATTCTAATCGTGAAGTTGTAGACCCATATGCTAAATCAACTGGCATAAATGGTTTAAGAGGTATGGTTGTTGACTTTAGTAAGACAAACCCTGAAGGCTGGGATAATATTAATGTTCATAATTATGCATCAACTAGCTTAACAGTTTATGAAACTCATATATCTGACCTAACTAGTAGCTCTACCTGGGGTGGTAATAGTGAAAATGCTAAGAAATTTAAAGGCTTTTACGAAACAGGCACAACTTATACAAGCTCAAATGGCATAACAGTAAGTACAGGCTTTGATCATATTAAAGAATTAGGTGTTAATGCAGTTCAATTATTACCAATCTTTGATCAAGCCAATACAGAAAGCACAATGGTATTTAATTGGGGTTATAATCCATTAAATTATAATACCTTAGAAGGTTCTTATTCATCTGACCCATCAGATGGTTATGTAAGAATTAAAGAATTTAAAGAGTTAGTTAAGGCTTATAATGAAGCTGGAATTAACATAATTATGGATGTAGTCTATAACCACGTTAATGGATTAGGTGGTTCTAACTTTGATGTTTTAATGCCAGGCTATTACTTTAGATATAGTAACGGTTCACCTTCTAATGGTAGTGGTTGTGGTAATGAAACAGCTAGTGAACGTTCAATGTATCGCAAATTTATGGTTGATTCAACAGAGTTTTGGGCTAGCGAATATAAACTTGGTGGATTTAGATTTGACTTAATGGCTGTTCATGATTTAAAAACAATGAATGAGTTAGCTAAAAACTTACATGAAAATGTTAATGAAGCTATTACAGTTTATGGTGAACCATGGACTGGTGGCACTTCAGCTTTATCATCTAGTATGCAAGCAAGCCAAGCTAATATGAATAAGTATGAAGGCTATGGCTGTTTTAACGATAAGATGCGTGATGCCTTAATAAAAGGTGGTCTAAATGCTGCAACTTCAAAAGGTTGGATAACTAATAATTCTAAAGTTTCTACATCAGATGTAAAGAATATTAAGAGCGGTTTAACTGGTTTAATATTAAGCACTAATAAGACTTTAGAAGTTGAAAAATGTGTAAATTATGTAACTTGTCATGATAATTATACATTGTATGACAGAATTAAAGCAGCCGGCATAAAAGATGAAACAACAATAAAGAAAATGGCAGTATTAGCAAATTCAGTAGTATTTACATCTCAAGGTATTTCATTTATGCTAGCTGGTGAAGAATTCTTAAGAACTAAACAAGGCAATGAGAATTCATATAATGCAAGCTATAAAGTT
The DNA here is from genome assembly GCA_944324725.1 of uncultured Acholeplasmatales bacterium. GTDB lineage: Bacteria > Bacillota_I > Bacilli_A > Acholeplasmatales > Anaeroplasmataceae > CALUXS01. The sequence goes on along the minus strand of CALUXJ010000023.1, from coordinate 1,821 downwards.
AATGAATTAAATTATGCGTTAAAAATTAAAAATAGCGATGTATTTGCTAATTATCAAAAATTAATAGCTATTAAACAAAATAGTAATCTATTTGGTTTAGATAGTCAATCTGCAAAAGAATTAGTAATTAACACTAATAAAGATGGTTCAATGATTTATTATAAATTAACAGATAATAGTGCTAATAGAGAATATTTAATTATTCATTCTAATGGCGTTAGTGCTACTGATAAAGTATTAGATTTAACCGGTTATAGAATTTATTTAAATACTTTACCAGGAAATATTGAATTAACAAATGAAACTACTATTAGCAATTATCAAACTCTAATTCTTTATAAAGATTTATAAGGGCTTAAGACTTGTGAGTAAGTCTAAAAATAAATAATAACATTAATAGGAGGTAAATAGTGAAAAATGTTATTAAAACAATAATGTTAGTACTTACTACATTATGTACAGTATTAGCATTAGCATCATGTAAAGAAGAACATCAACATAGTTATACGTATGAAAGTGATGCAACAAAACATCGTCAAGTTTGTACAGAATGTGGAGAAGAAACTAGATGGGAAGCCCATGTGTGGGGAGAATGGAAAGTAACAAAAGAAGCAACATTAGATGAAAAAGGTTTACAAGAACATACTTGTACAGTTTGTGGTTATAAAGGAACTGAAGAAATTCCTATGTTAACACCTACATTTGGTGCAACAACAGACTTTACAGCATTCTATGCATATGTTCCAGCTGATTTTGAAACAGTAAATATCTATTATTGGGGCGAAAATTTAGAATCAAGCTATGCAGTAGCTTGGCCAGGCGTTGAAATGACTTTAGTTAATGAATCAGAACATTTATATGGTTATACATTGCCTGCAGGTGTTGACAATGTAATCATTAATGATGGCTCATCTCAAACTGTAGATGTTCAATATTCTCCAGAACGTAATGCGTTAAGATTTGATGTTCTAAACTCTGACAATAAATATGAAGTTACTTATACATCTTATCAAGCTAAAGCTGATGATCCTGAATTAGCTAAACCAGAAGCTAGTGATCCAATTGAAATGATAACTTTATACGTAGTTGATACAAATGGTTGGGATGTTTTAAATATTCATTATTGGGGTTCTAAACTTGGCGATTCTACATGGCCAGGTGTTGCTTCTACTAAAGTTGGTGAAGTAGAAGTAAATGGTGAATCTTATAATATATATAGTGTAGAAGTGCCTGAAGATGCTACTACATATATTGCAAATAATAAAGTTAAAGTCGATGGTGTAGAATCTGGCGTACAATCTGAAAACATTACAGCAGTAGCTGACGCTAACTGTGTTGTTATATTGGCTGACTTATCCGCTTCATATGGTAACTATAAAGATGGTGTATTTACAGCAGTTGAAGTAGACTTAGGCCTACCTGAGTTTTACATAGTTGGTAAATTTGGAACTGTTAATTGGACTTTTGAAGAAGCTTATAAATTAGCTATTGATGAAGAAACTATGACAGCTACAATCACTGTTACTCTTGCAGTAGGTGATGTATTTAAGATTGCTCAAGCAGGTTACTCTAGTGAAGTTAGTTCAAATGAATTAGGTGCTGCATTTAGTGTAGCTGATGGTGGCAATATTACTGTTCTTACAGCAGGTACATATCAAATTGTTGTATCTAATTTAGATTCAACTCCATCTCTTACTATTACAGCAGTTACAGAGTAATCCTTTAAATAACCTCTTTAAAAAAATCGGTTCTTTCCAAACTGAGGTAGTTAGGTAGGTAGGTAGCTACCTCAGATTTTAAATAACAAAGTAAAAATTGGAG
>CALUXJ010000022.1 GCA_944324725.1 uncultured Acholeplasmatales bacterium | reverse complement strand
AATTAAATACTCGTTTTCTCTAACTAAATCAACTAAAGGCATAGGCACCTAGATAATGTGTAGTTTGAAAGTATCCGTACCATAATCACCAATTTTTGAACCACCAGTGATGATTACCTTATCGCCTTTTTTAACTAGCTTAGTTTCTACTGCTTTTTGAATAGCATAAGCTAGTAATTCATCTGTTGAATTTTTCTCTTCACCATAAATTGGATAAACGTTCCAAGCTAAATTTAATTGGCGACAAGCTTTTTCATTAACACAAATAGCAATAATTGGACATTCAGGACGATAAGCTGCTAAATTGAAGGCAGTAATACCATTAATAGTTACACAAATGATGGCTTTGGCATCAATCTGGTACGCACTATTAACCGCAGCATTACAAATGGCACTATTAAAACTATCACCTAAATTTAGGGCATTCTTATGATATCTTTCACGCCAATTAATAGATTGTTCAGTTGCCTCAGCAATATCAGCCATTGCACTTACTGCTTCAAGTGGATATTTACCAGCAGCAGATTCACCAGATAGCATAATAGCAGTTGTCCGGTCATAAATTGCATTAGCAACATCACTAACCTCAGCACGAGTTGGACGTGGATTTTGTTGCATTGAATCAAGCATTTGTGTTGCAGTTACAACTATTTTGCCAGCTCTATAACACTTAGAAATAATTTCCTTTTGAATTCCTGGTAAAATCTTAAATGGTACTTCTACACCCATATCACCACGGGCTACCATTACACCATCAGAAGCCTCAATAATCTCATCCATTTTACTAATACCTTCTGTATTTTCAATTTTAGAGATAATTTTGATTTTCTTAGAAGTATCATATTCATTTAATAAAGCACGTAATGCTAAAACATCCTCTTTACGTCTAACAAATGAAGCTGCAATATAATCAACGCATTGTTCAATACCAAAAATAATATCGCTACGATCAGCCTCACTAATATATGGCATGTCGATAATAACATTAGGAATGTTTATACTCTTATGATTAGATAATGTACCATCATTTAAAACCTTAGTTACAATATTTCTTCCATCCACTTTAGTAACAATAAAGCTAATTTTACCATCATCGGCTAAAATTTTATCACCTGCTTTAACAAAATCAGCTAAATTAGGATAAGTAAGACCACAAATTGTTTCATCACCAACTAAATCTCTATCTGGTGAGAAAGTAAATGTATCTCCTTCTTTTAGAAGAATTTTACCATTTTTAAAATCTCTTATTCTAATTTCAGGACCTTTTGTATCAAGTAAAATAGGTAACGGAATACCTAATTCTTCTCTTATTCTCTTTACTCTATCCATTCTAACCTTTTGTTCTTCATGAGTACCATGAGAAAAATTTAATCTTGCACAATCAAGACCATGCTCAATCATATTTTTAAGCATCTCATCATTGTCACAAGCAGGACCTAATGTACAAATGATTTTTGTTTTACGCATATTTTACACCTCTGTATTTGTCTCTTTTTTAGTTGTCTTCCTAAACAACTCAACTCCGTAATAATGATACTACAATTTGCCTAATAAAAAAAGGTCAAAACCACTTTTTTAGATAAAAAAGGCAATAAAATAAGAGCGCTTTTGTTTTGGAAAGTTAGAGAGCCATCTACAGGATATAATTTATAAAATTAATCTTCATTTCTTGAATTTAAACTATAAAGTGATATAATTAAAACACGCCGTAATAGCACAGAGGTAGTGCAACGCTCTCGTAAAGCGGAGGTCGTAGGTTCAAATCCTATTTGCGGCACCATAATGCATTCAATACCTAATTAGGTATCAAAAAGGACATCTTTTTATTGATGCCCTTTTCTTTTTATTAAGCTGATTTTAAAGATATTCTAAATGACATACTATTTAGATTTTGACTTATTATGGTTACAAAATCACCTGCTTTAATATGAATAGTTGCCATTGCCCCAACTGGACTAGCACTTGGAACTGTATTTATTTGTACTCCATTAACTTCTACTATAAAGTTTCCTCTTCCGGCTAATGCACCCTCCATATATATATTATAGTCTCCTTCTACCACATCGGAATCTATTAAGACAACAATGGAACCACCATTTTGCCCGGCGTATATATTACCCCCAGCTAAATTTGAGCAAATATATGTTTTACTTAAAGAAATGGTTGGTACTGTTGTTTTCTCAAGCTTGTAATCAATATTAGTTCTTGATGATAGACCAAAGAATACTAAATAATATACATAATCTGTATTAAGTTCGAACATGAAACTTCTACTATCTATCGTAACTGGAAAATCTGTAACAGTTCCATCACTACATATTAAAGCAACATCAAGCATTATATCTGCAGTTGTAATACTAAACTTATAATAACTATCACTGAAATTTTGGATTTCAAGACCTGAAGTTACACCATCGAGGGAAGTCGCACTAGCATACATACTCAAGAATTGACCAGTCATAGAACCTGATTGAACTGATACAGAGCCATAACGACTTGCTTTTTTAATAGATGATACGTAGGTTTTAAATACTAATTCATTACTTAGACTAATCTTTGCATAAGTATACTCAGCATATCGATCAAACTTATCCTCATTATACTGATAAACTAATTGATAGTTATATGTACCATTTTCATAATTTTCTTCAGTTAACACAGGTAAAACTATTTCTTCCTTATAACCACAAACAGAACAAGTAAGAATTGCTGAACCTTCTGAAGTAGCAGTTGGTTCAGTTACGACCTCCGCACTATAGGTATGATCTATAGTTGGAATAGCAACATCCTCTTCTGCTAATTCATTTTGACCTGCTTCATCAGAGAAGTATTTACCACAGACACTACATTGATAACATGCAACCTTAATACCAACTTCGCTACATGTAGCTTCTCTAACTTCAACACTTACAATTGTATGACCTTTGGCCGGTACTACTACTGAGTCAGCTGAAATTTCATTCTTACCATCAGCATCAGAGAAATATTTACCACAAACACTGCATTTATAGTAAGCAATATTACCTGTAGCTTCACATGTAGTATCAACTGCTGGTACACTTACAATTTCATGGCCTTTAGCTGGTATTACTACTGAATCAACTGTAATTTCTTCTTTACCATCTGCATCAGAGAAATATTTACCACATACACTACATTTATAGTAAGCAATATTACCTGTAGCATCACATGTTGCATCAACTGCTGCTACACTTTCTAATGAGTGACCTTTGGCTGGTACTACTACTGAATCGGCTGTAATTTCATTCTTACCTGCTTCATCGGAGAAATATTTACCACATACACTACATTTATAATAAGCTATATTACCAGCATCTACACATGTTGCATCTACGGCAGCTATGCTTTCTAATGAGTGACCTTTGGCTGGTACTACTACTGAATCGGCTGTAATTTCATTCTTACCATCAGCATCGGAGAAGTATTTACCACATACACTACATTTATAATAAGCTATATTACCAGCATCTACACATGTTGCACCAACTGCTGCTATGCTTTCTAATGAGTGACCTTTGGCTGGTACTACTACTGAATCGGCTGTAATTTCATTCTGACCATCAGCATCGGAGAAGTATTTACCACATACACTACATTTATAGTAAGCAATATTACCTGTAGCTTCACATGTTGCATCTACGGCAGCTATGCTTTCTAATGAGTGACCTTTGGCTGGTACTACTACTGAATCGGCTGTAATTTCATTCTTACCATCAGCATCAGAGAAATATTTACCACATACACTACATTTATAATAAGCTATATTACCAGCATCTACACATGTTGCATCAACTGCTGCTACACTTTCTAATGAGTGACCTTTGGCTGGTACTACTACTGAATCAACTGTAATTTCTTCTTTACCATCTGCATCAGAGAAATATTTACCACAAACACTGCATTTATAGTAAGCTATATTGCCATCTTCCGTACAAGCAGCTTCAACAGCAGCCACACTTTCCATACTGTGAACATGAGTATTATCTTTGCAAGATACTACCCCAAACACAGTAAGGCTAAAAATTGCTAATAACCCTATTGATATTATTACCTTTCTCATTCTAACCCCTATGTAGTCTTAAAATCTAGATGACTACACTTTTCCTTTATGAAAGTTTAGTTAACTCTAGATTGTTAACTTTAAGATTAACTTAAATTTAATCTTAAACAAAGTTTAGCACTATCATATATCTATATCAATATTTATTGTTATAAAATTTTATATTTTTGCAATTTAATCTAATAAAAAACATATATTGTTTATATTTTATGCATTTTTTATAACATTTTGCCTATTTTTATAGAATTTCATTTGTGAGTTTATTATAAAAATAAAATAAAAAGCATGATTATCACTTCTAGATTAAATCCCATTTTGACAATCATGCTATTTTATAAAAATTATAGTATTTACTTTAATAATTTTTCAAAATTTGCTTTTGGTTGATAACCAACTGTTTTATCAACTAGTGCACCATTTTTAAATACTAAGATAGTTGGAATACTTTGAATACCAAAAGCAGCGGCAATGTCGCCTTCTTCATCAACGTTAACCTTAGCTACACGACCAGGGAAATCCTTTTCAAGATCTTCCATTACAGGGCCTAACATGCGGCATGGTCCACACCAAGAAGCCCAAAAATCTACAATAACTTTTTCGTCACTATTAATAAAATCTTTAAAATTTGCGTTTGTTAAATGCATTACTGCCATAATTAATTCCTCCTTTGTTTGGCTTAATTATAACTGATAGCAATTTGTTTGTCTAAAGTTTTGCTTAACAAATACCATGACTAATCATAGCATTAACAACTTTTTCAAATCCACAAATATTAGCACCGGCAACATAATCCTCACCAAGATTATATTTTTCGCATGTTCTTAACATATTAGAATAGATGTTTTCCATAATATCTTTTAACTTAGCATCGACTTCGGCAAAGGTCCAGCTTAAACGAATACTATTTTGGCACATCTCTAGGCCTGAGGTTGCAACACCACCAGCATTGGCAGCTTTACCTGGAATAAATAATACTCCATTTGTTTTTAAATAAGTTGTTGCTTCTAAAGTAGTTGGCATATTAGCACCTTCACAAACCACCTTACAACCATTAGCTACTAAAGCTTTAGCATCATTAATATCTAATTCATTTTGCGTTGCACATGGTAAAGCTACATCACATTTTAATTTAAATACACCTTTACCTTCATGATATTCAGCACTAGGTCTTGCCTTCTTATATTCGGTTAGACGAGCACGTTTAACTTCCTTAACTTCTTTTAATAAAGCTAAATCAATACCATCTTTATCATAAATATAGCCATTAGAATCAGATACGCTTATAACCTTAGCACCTAATTGCTGAGCTTTCTCGCAGGCATAAATAGCAACATTACCAGCACCACTAATGACAACTGTTTTACCTTTAATACTATCTTTATGATGGTTAAGTAAAGCTTCCGTTATATATAGTAAGCCGTAGCCTGTAGCCTCTGTTCTAACAAGTGAACCACCATATGTCAAACCTTTACCAGTTAAAACACCTTCAAAGCGACCAGTAATTCTCTTATATTGACCATATAGATAGCCTATTTCACGACCACCAACGCCAATATCACCAGCTGGTACATCTTCATTTGGACCAATGTATTTATATAATTCCGTCATAAAGCTTTGACAGAAAGCCATAATTTCACGATCTGATTTTCCCTTTGGATCAAAATCGCTACCGCCTTTGCCACCACCCATTGGTAAGCCTGTTAAAGAATTTTTAAAAGTTTGTTCAAAACCTAAAAATTTTAAAATACTTTGATTAACAGATGGATGTAAACGTAGACCACCTTTATATGGTCCAATGGCACTTGACCATTGTACACGATACCCCATATTAACTTCTACTTCACCTTTATCATTTACCCAAGGAACTCTAAAACTAATGATGCGATCTGGTGTCGTTAATCTTTCAAGAATTTTGTTTTTTTCATATACCTCAAGATTAGCCATAACTGCAGGTCTTATTGATTCTAGAACTTCTTGCACAGCTTGCAAAAATTCAGGTTCATACCCATATTTCTGTTTTAAATTTTCATATACTCTATTAATGTAGTCCATAAGTCTACCCCCTTTTAATTTATATGATAATTATTTTTTTAGTAAATGCAATTAATTTCTATAAAAAAATTCATTTTACCTATTGACAGCGCTTTCATTTTCCTATATAATGAAGGCGTAAAGAGGGATACACTAAGTAAAGAGGAGAAAAACCTTTACTTATTGTAAATAAATAAGTCGGCAATTGAGAATAGTAAAAAGATATGTAAAGAAATATAATTTTAACTTTATGAAAAAGTAAGTACTATTAGTTGGCGACAAAAAAGAAAAGAAAGAGAATTGGTAACTTTTTAAGAATATCACTTCTCTTTCTTTTTATTAATGTTATTTTTCTATTGACAGCGCTTTCATTTTCCTATATAATGAAGATGCAAGGAGAATACAATTGAGTGATGTTCAGAAGAACTCACTTATTGTAAATAAATAAGTCAGTTAAAAGTTAGTTTATTAGGATGAAAGTGTAATGAGTCTTTAAAAAGGAATATGTAACAAGTAGGCCTAAGCTAAAATTAACAATTAACGACAAAAAAGGAAGAGTGTGATAACTTTTTAGAAGATCATATCTCTTCTTTTTTTATGCCAAATATAATCTTTTTTAGCAATAGTTATTTTTTATAAAAAAATCTAGCCACAAGTAGCTAGACTTCATCTTTATATTCTTTTTAGCGAACTGATAAAATAACTATTCCCATGACCAAACCAGCAATAGTTAAACCACAAATTAAAAAAGTCACTAAATTGGCTAAACGTTCACCTTTTTTAAATAGTCCTATTAAGGCAACAAATAAAAGTATTACCTGGCTAATACCCCCATGTATAAAAGTAAGGGCAATGGCAATAGATAAAATAATTATTAACGTAATAGCAAGCTTAGGATCTAGTGTTAAATTCTTTAAATTAACAATTACAAGTCTAAGAAACAAGACAAATAAAAAACTCAAGGCAATAAAAATAATATTAGCAAGAGCATACCAAATCCTTTTCTTACCTTCTGCCATAGCCATACTTCTAATATGCTTATCAAATAGTATTAAATATAATGTCTTCATCAAATTCCCCGTCCCTACCTTTTTCCTTCAAAAAAATTTTAACATGCTTTAAAACTATTTGTCAATTTCTTGTTATAACATCGGAAAAATAGGTGTGTTAGAATTTCGTTATTCACTATTTCTTCTTTTAAAAAATGGTTTATCACTACTAGTAAGATAGGCACCAATTATCATTAAAAAGAGGGCTATATAATAAATATAACTAGGCATCTCTTGAAAAATAATTAATGATAAAAAAGTTGCAATAAAAGGATTTATTGCATAATAGGCACTAGTTTTGGCTGCCCCGATATACCTTTGGGCATAAATATAGATAAATATTGATAAACCATAAGCTATAATGCCTAAAGCAAGTACTAAGGCTACAATCCATAAATTGGCTAAAGCAATTCTTTCGCCAATACATAGGCCTATGATTAAGGAGCCTGTTCCTGAGCAAAGTCCTTTAATTAAAACTATCTCTAAAGGATCTGAATTACTAATCATTCTTGTGCAATTATTTTCTAAGCCCCAACAAATAGCTGCCCCAATTACTAAAAGGGAACCATAAGAAAATTTAAAGGCTGATAAGTCTTCACAAGCTAAAAGAAGACAAGCAATAGTAATAATTATTATCCCAAACCAAACTCTAAGGCTAATTTTTTCTTTAAAGAAAATAAAGGCAATTAGGGATGTCATAACAATTTCAAAGTTATTAAGTAATGATACATTAGCTGCCGTCGTGGTAGTTAAACCAAACATTAAAAGAATAGGGGCAGCAATATCGAGTAAAACCATGCCTATGACATAGAAAATATCTTTTTTGCTTAACCTCTTCTCCTTCTTAATGTTACCTTTAATCTTTTTAATAACGAGAATGACAAGCATACAAAGACCAGCTCCTAAATATAAAAAACCAGCCATTAAAGTTGGGGGAATATAGTTTAGTAATAACTTGAAGATATCGCGTAACATAACGCAGCCATGAAGGCAAATAATATACCTTTTTTATTAACTTGACTCATAACTTACCTCCATTTTATCTTTCATTCTACCAAAATAATCAATTTAGTTTTCTTATAATATAAAATTTATTCAAATACTTATCATATAGTCCAACCACCAGCTGCCTATTATAATCTTTTGGATAAAACCTAGCAAAAATCGAATCGGAAAAATAGGGATTAGTATTGGTACTTATAATTTGGTTATCATAATTTAATTTTACATTATAATAAATAGAATTATATGAAGTGGAAAAATTAGTTAAAAAGACTTCATACATATCAAACTTACTATAATTTTTAACAAAGTATCTAATCTTATAAAAAGAATACATTATAAGCCCCATAAATGGAATGGCATAAATAGCTACCATTACTAACCAAACTACTAAAGCCAACTGCCAATAGTTCAAATTATTAATAATTACTATAATGGGAATAATAATAGAAATTGTGGAAACTATTAGCCACAGAAAAAATAAAGTTTTGATTTGGGCTTTACGCCATAAAACTTCAACACTGTTCAAAATATCTGTTTTAGTAAAAGAAAATTCCACTTAAATCATCACCTTAATTAAATACTATAACTATTTTTATTTTGTTTCTAAAAGCCCTGATAATTGTAAGAACTCTTCTTTTGTAATATGAGGATGTTCTTTTAATAGTTGATAGATTCTTTCATAATTGTTTGCGGAAGCTGCTTCAACTATTAAATCAACACTAATATCTAACTTTTCTAAGGCATCAAAAATATAATTTTTTCGATTAATGAATCTAATCCATATTTCTTATATTTATTGGTTTTTTACTATTTTTAATGTCGCTTCTTTAATTATATTAACTCAATTAACTAGATAAAAAATTATCATAAACAAATAAATAGTTTTTTGCAGATTTGCTAATTAATAAAAACAAGGCATAAATAACTAAACAAATTCCACTTACAATAGCTAAAATCAAGTCTGTAATACCTTGTTCGCCGGCAAATAAAACTACACTTATAATAAAACTCAATGAAAAAGCAAATATCAAGAAAATGGATAAAAAATTTATAAAATTAATTTTTCTTTTCATTTTTCTTAACACCTCTAATTAGTAATTTGGGTCATTTTTATTTCAATATTTTCCAATACCCTGTTTTATTTGAACCAACGCGCTCTATAAATTTCAGTTCTTTTAATTTACTAATAGCTCTTTGAACAGTACGTAAAGGTACATTATTTATCTCTGATATTTCTCTAGCTATAATTCCATTATTTAATTTTATTTGATTAAAAACAATAAGTTCTGTAGAAGATAATTCATTTATTACGCCATTTATTGTGCCATTTATTACGCCGTTACTATCTAAAACTTCTTTATTAAATTTAACAGTAACTTTTATATAATTATCGTGAATGTCAAATGCTTCTTTACCATATTTTGAAACAATAAGTGGAATTCCATGACCTGTTCTTTCTACTAAACCTAATCTTAGAAAAATATTCATAAGTTCATTGTTTCTTGGCTTGTTTATACCTATATAAAAATCTTCTTTAAATAATCCATTAGGTAATCCTCCATGTGATAAAATCTCTAATCTATCTTGAAACAACGAAATTTGAGGTGAACTAATTGAATAATCATTATGTACAATCGCATTTAAAACTGCTTCTTTTACTGAATCAGCATCAAATAAAAATGTTTCTATCCTAGGTCTTACTGTAGTATTAACAAAGCATCTATTTTCACTATAGATAGTCTAGTTTTTATTTTATCTAGTGCCATAAGAATTGATTCAAATCCATATTCACTTCTTTCCGATACACTCGTTTTATCCAAACCATTAAATTTAACAAATGCTAATGATATAGAATTATGATCTGAAATTAGTTCAGTCAAAAGATTATATCTATTTGAAAAAGTTTTTAATTTAAAGTTTTGTTCAAAAGAAGAATCATCGATATGATATCCTCTTTCAGTTAGCATAATTTTAAAAATTTTAAAAGAAATGTTGCCAAAGTGAGTAGGTGTTTCAAGCATTATGTCGGTAATTAGTAAATCATTTCTTTGTCTAATTTTAATCATCTCTGTTGATAATGATTTACAAGTACTACCGACTCTAATATAACAACCATTAGATGAAAATCCATATTTTTTTATACAATATAAATTATGTTTTCCTTTAAATACATTGTAAGCGTGTAATATAAGACGTATACTAAAAATAAGGGTTACTGAATAGTCCTAGAAATACTAATTTATGCGCAAAAAAGGTTTGAATAGCCTTTAATAGCGTATCAAACCATTGATTTCAATATGGTACTCCTAACGGGCATCGAACCCGTAATCTTCTCCTTGAGAGGGAGACGTGTTAACCATTCCACCATAGGAGCAGGCTTTATATATTATACATTTTTTTAAATAAAATGCAAGTAAGGATAAGCAAAAACCTATCCTTATTAATAATTTTTTCGCTTATAGCCTAATTTTTCAGAGATTTTTAAGCCAACCTCTTTAATCCGATTACCAAAATAATCGAAATCAGCATCACTTGAATACATATCGGAGATAGAAATGGCTGCTATACATTCACCCGCATAATTAAAAACTGGAGCGGCAAAGCATAACATATGTAATTCAACTTCTCGATTATCGATGGCGTAACCACGACTACGCGTTAATTCTAATTCTTTATATAAATCACTTGCATTATCAATTGTATTAGTTGTTTTTTTAACAAAGTTAATGCTACTAATAATTCTATTTAGTTTATCAGGTGCTGAATAAGCTAGTAAAACCTTACCTAAACCTGTAAAATATAGTTCTTGTCTAGTACCAACATCGCAGGTTGCTAATTTGGCGCCAATACCTACATGCTTATGAACATATAAGACTTTGTTGTTATCTAAAATGCCAACAAAGGCATTACGATGAAGCTCATCGGCTAATGGATTTAAGTAAAGCTTGCACACGTCAATAAAATTAAGGTTCTCAATATACTTCATTCCTAAAATATATGTACCTGTGCCTAGGACATATTTCTTTTGATTATAAGGAGATTCTGATACTAAGTTTAGTCCTACTAGTGTTTGTACTATATTAAACGCACTACTTTTAGGTATTTCTAATTTATCTGTAATTTCTTTTAAAGTCAAACCACCATCTGAGGTCGAAATGTAATCTAAAGCTTCATAAGCTCGCATAATTGTCCTATTCATAATTTAGCACCTTCTTATAATGTATTTCTATAATAATGATTAAACTAAATAATGTCAAGTTTTTTTGCAATTATCGATATATATTAACTAATCTTTGTAAATATTTTTTGTTAAATAATTTCGTTTTTTTTAAATATTAACTAGAGATTTAACTATAATTGGTAATAAATCATCAATTGGTTTTTCAATTGTAACTGCCAATTTATTTATCAATTTATGTTCTACTGCCTCTAAGAATACTGGTAATTTAGTCGCTTCATCAAAGCTTGCTACCTGGGCATTAGACCAATTATCAGTTATTAGTAAGTGTTCTAGTAAATATTTTATTGCTAGAGTTAAACTGTCTTCATTCTCCTCATTATTATAAAGTTGTCGGTCATATAAATTATACCCAAAATAATTTAATATCAGTGCTGAATCAGTAAATGCCTTTAGGCCCATTAATGAATAGGATTTTGATTTGGTTCGTTTTAGTTCTAGTGGTAAGCTACCATCAGCAGCAATTTGGACTTTTATTCTAGCTACTACGCTATAATACAGTTCTTTAGCATCCTTTCCTTTACCTAAATAATAATTAATGGCTAGTAAAAGAAAATCATACATCGCCCCGTGATTATTAGGAGCCTTCTGTTCTTCTAGTGCTATACTACTACGCTTTAACCAATTTAAAAATTTAAGTAACCAATTTTTAAAGTCTTTATAAAAATTATCTTCAATATAGCCTAATTCAAGTAAAGATTTTATTAAAATTAGTACATAACTCATATTAGCAGAAAAATCAATTATACCTATTCCTCGACCTAAATTGACACCCCGAATTAATTGAGCATGATTCATATTGGGCAACATTTTGGTTTCTTCATTTAAAAAGAAAACGGTTAGTCTTCTTTTCATATCATAATAATATTTTTTGTCATTAGTTAAATAATAAAGCAATAAATCATAATAAAGGGTAAAGCTAGTATCACGCAACCGGTTTTTATCATAAATATCACCTTCCGGATTAGGATAACCATCCCGTAAGATGTATGGTAAATTATTTTTGGTTGCAGGATTAGGCCAATAGTAAGTAGCTAAAGAAATATAGTTATGTTTACTAAGCCCAAAACATAGTGAGCTAGCTTTATCCGTTACCTTATGATAGGGTTTTGCCAGTAAATAATTCAATTTACTTTCTAATAGATTAATATTTTCCGAACTAATATTAGCCTTTAATTCTTTTAATCTATCAGTTGTAAAAACAAGATAGTGATTAACCGGATCTATCTTAACTATTTCGGCAAAATAGTCCATTATAAGAAGTCTTGTCCACCATTAACTTGGACAATTTCTCCTGTAATGAAGGAGGCCTTATCGCTAACTAGGAAAGAAATAACTGAAGCAACCTCGCTAGCTTGACCTAATCTCTTCATTGGAATATTATTTTTAAATGATTCAAATAAGGCTGGATTGTTAAGCTTTGTTTGTTGATGGAATGGTGTATCAATTGTACCAGGAGCTACACCATTAACTCGAATGTTATACTTAACTAACTCTTTAGCTAAAGCTCTGGTTAAAGTAATAATTGCGCCTTTAGCTGTTGCATAAACACCAGCACCAGGACCACCAGCATTCCAACCAGCGTTTGAAGAAAAGTTAATAATTGATGCGTTCGTGCCTTCCTTTAAATAAGGAATAGCTTCTCTAGTTACATAGAAAACACTATCTAAATTTAAAGCTAAAACACGGCGATAGAAGTCAGTTGGCATACCTTCAAAACTAGATCTGCCGCCAAGACCACCAGCGTTATTAACTAGAACATCTAAATGCCCATATTTTTGGCCTATTTTAGCCATATTTTCTTTTACTTCTGCTTCATTAGTAACATCAAAATGATAGTAATCATATTTGATATTTAAACTATCTAATTCTTTTTTTGCTACTTCAGCTTGTTTATCATCAATACCATTAATAATAACGAAATAGCCATCTTGACCTAAAGCTTTAGCAGTAGCTAGGCCAATGCCTCCGGTTGCACCGGTAATTAAACATATTTTTTCCATACTTTTATTCTCCTTCCTCTTACTTTAAAAAGTCTTCTCTTGCTGGGGTAAAAATGTCAATCAACATACCCTCTTCTAGACAAACTGCGCCATGAACAACACCTGGTTCTTTGTAAGTTGAATCACCTGGACCTAAAATCTTTTTAACCCCATTGATGTTAAACTCAAATTTACCACTAATAATATAGGTACATTGTTCATGTGGATGACTATGAAGATTACCTACAGCACCTTTTTGAAAATGAAGTTCACAAACCATAAGATTCTTACTGTGAGCTAATACTTTACGAAATACACCTGGATCTACTTCTTTCCCCTTGATTTCGCTATTAATAAAGTAATTTTGCATTATTTTACCTCCAAATTTATTTGATAAACTGTCTCTTTAGCCTTACTTCTAACAATTAAAGAAGTTCTAGTCTTGTTGACAGGATTATCCATTGTTTGACATATATATAACTCTTTGTTGGCTAAATCAGCCGTTAGTAAATATTGATAATTTCCTTGAGCTAAAACTAATTTACATGGGGAATTACCAACATATTTTTGAACTGACTTGATATGTTCATAACCATCAGTCGTAAAATCTAAACTAGCTGGTACAAGTTCTAATTCATTTAAAATTTTAATATCAGCTTCTAAATGGAGAGCATAATCACTTACCACTTCTGTTTGACTTAAAACTGTAAAGGTATCACTTAGACCATTATCCGCTAGTTCAACCTTACGTTTAAAATCAATGCCAGGATAAACATCTTTACTGTAAGCCTCAATTAAATTACTTGTATAGTTTAGGCATTCACCTGGTTCTCTTTTAACTTGATCTTTGCCATTACAAGTAACGGTATTATGAGCAATAGTCTTTTTAAACCACTCTTTATAGAGTTTAGATTGGTAACCAGGGTTAGACATATCTCTTGATATCATATGCTCCTTAAACATGATTTCAATATTCATAATGTCTGGATGCGCATGACTTGGACCATTTAAACCATATTTCATAAATAAGTTAAAATTATCATTACGTAATAAACCAAATTGACTCTTAGGATAATTTTTAGTTTCTTGCTTTACTATCTTATATTTACTAAAGTCAACATCGGTATTTAACAATAAACGTTCAAAAGCAATCTCATTATTGTAATAATACGGCTTAGATAAAGGTAGAGTTGTTCTTGGCAATGGGTTAGCTAAAATATTCTTTAAAATTTGACCAACAATATCCTCTTCGCCAAAGACCTTTAAAGCAATTTGATAAATGTAGTCATAGGTTTTAAGGTTAATATTAGGCCAACCATCGTTAGGATTAGGGAAATAGCCGTTACTAAACGCATAATGATAAGCTTCTATAAACATTTGATGAACTATTTCTAATTCCTTACCAAACGGATAATTGTACAATTTAGCAAATAAACATAAATTGACAACACCCTCAAGCGTGAAGAAATTATAGTGAATTGAACCTTCATACCAGAAATGATCACTAGTAACTCCTTCTCTTAATTGCCGTCTAATGTTATAAGGACCATTGAAAGCAAAATCAATCATCTCTTGATCGTTAAAGAAAAGACCAATAACCCCAATAGCTGAATTATTCCAGCATCTAATATTATGAATTTGATTTACTTGTGGCTTTAATAAATAATACATTTCTCTAAACATGTTATGATAAACTGCTTCTAAGAAAGGCTTATCTAAATCATTTTTGACAATTTCTAATGCACTAATCATTCTAATGGCGATGATAGACTCATTTAAACCTTGAGGTAAAATTCTACCACAACCCCACTTCATCTCAGAGTAAGTATTAAAAACTTCTCTTTCCTTATTGTGAATCTTAAATTTTGTATAATTAGTAGCATAAAAGCCAATAATGTTTTTAACAATCTCTAAGTACTTACTATCCCCTAAGGCCTTATATAGGCAAGCTGCCTTCCAGGCTGTTAAAATAGCCGTATTACGATAAAAATAAACCCAAACACCATCATAAATGGGACTATTAAATTCCTTATGGCAAACCTCACAAATATGCGTATGAGGTTTATCTAAAGAGAAAATTAATCTTCCACCATCATTATTACAAAAATAATAATGGCCCCATTCACTATTTACATTCGGATCATCATGGAAGTTAGCATAAAAGCTATCTACTTCCTTTTGCATATTTTTAATCATAGCTTGATATTTGGGATATTTAGCTATGCCTTCTTGAAAATGTTCATTCAAATATGTCATCATGTACCTCTACTATATAATTATTAATTTTTGAATTTTGATAAATTTGCTTACCACTGATATTTAAATAGCTACCATTAAAGATTATTGCCACTGTTTTAGTTAATAGCACGACCTCAGCATCTGACATGCTTTTATCTGGCGCTATATATAAGCGATTCTCTTTATTAATCAAGTAACAATCAGCTTCCTTAGTAATAATTATCGGTTTCCAACTTAAAAGTTCACCTATAAAGCCTTGCTTACCCTTAACTCCATAACTTATGCCATATTGATTAGTAATTACATAGTTATCTGGTTCTTGGGTAGTCATAATACTTTTAACTATATTTTGATAAGTATTTTTGCTAAGTTCACTAGCACTAAAATAACTGTGGTAGAATTTATAATGAATACCTTGATAACAAATTACATTATCCTTTATTTCTTGACCTATATAATCACTATTGATTAGAGTTTCATATTTATGCTCAAGCTCGGAATTAAAGCAGTCAATAAATAAAATGTATTCTAGCTTAGGTGCTACTACCACTAAACGCTTCACGGTATTTAATTTTAACTCCAACGGATAAGTATTCGTCGAATCTGCTTCATATACTAAATAACCTGCTTGATAAACTAAATTATTAATTGACCCGTGATAAGTTTTAACATCATAACTAGGATTATTGGCTAAACGTTCTTTAATACTAGCTAAATAAACATCATTTTTATCCATAACATCACATAGCTTACCATCAACTAGTAAGGAATTATGGTTGGTTGGTAGAATATTACGATTATAACCATCATCAATCGCGAAATAATCTTCCCCTTTAGTTAGGATATAAGACAAGTTATCTGGATGGTGATGAGCTAAAGCCATAGTACTTAAGGTACCTTTGCCCCATTGAGTTTTACCACCAGGATAACCAGCCTTCATAGAAAATACAGCACTATTTTTTGTCCAATTTTCTCTAATGGCTACTAAACCTAAATCTGGAAAATAGCTAAACAACGGCAATTTATTAACATTTATTGGTTTTAAATCACTATAAGCCAAATAACATAGTCCAAGCTCAGGCATAATACCTGGCTTAACGTGAGACATTAACTGTTCTTCATAAATATTATCTAATACTAGATTTGCTAAATAACTAGCATAGGGATTATGGTATTCCTTAGCTATTAGATAGTAAACTAGTAAAGAATGAGAACTATAGCGATCATGACAATCTCCAAAGTTTAACTGTTTCTTTAAGGTGGCATCACACTGGTAAAGTCGGTAATAAAAAGTATTTTTTAAATAAGGTGTTTCTTTAAAATAATCTTTAAAACCAAGTTCCTTGATTAACCAAGCACTGACAAATAGCCACATTCCCCCATAACGCCAATAGGTTACTCCTTCATAGTTTGACCCGTCTTGGGCTAGGTTTGGGAAAACCATACTAAAATTCGCTAGAGCATCTGCCATCATTTTTTCATCATTTAGAATATGACCAGCTAACAATAAGGCCGTATGATTAATCCAATTATGATTTTGCCAATAATTAGTTGGCCAACCATTACCTAAATTAGCTTGTTTATATTCATACATAATATTGGCATGCTCTTTAATATTTTTTAAATAAAGCTCTTTTTGCTCTTCTGTAAGCTCACTACCTAAGTAGTCATAGCCTAGTGAAAGGCCAAATAGAATAAAAGCTGCGGATAAATCAACATTTACCAAATGGGCATAACCCCATTTTTCATAATTACAAACTCCGTTCATAAATGCAATCGCACGAAGTAAATATCTTTTCTCTTTCGTAGCCAGATAAGCTACTGCCAAATTAACAATTGCTAATCCTAAATAAGTAGCTGAACCTTTAGGATGACTAGCTGGAATATCCAAATTAAAATACGTATTAGTATAGTTAATAAAGGTATCTTTAAGCTTTTGATTCACTATTAGATTCTTGTTGTACCAAATCATCTTTATTACCTCTTCTAAATAGGTGATTAAAGGTTATAACTACTAAATCCCAAAGCCACCCTAATACTAAATAAATAATCGTAAAAATAATACCAAAGGTTATTGGCTCGATACCAAAAGAAACCTGATCTGTTGGATTATTCATTAAATAATTAATTAATATATTGATTCCTTGGTATACCCAAGACACTAGATAAACTGCTAATAAACTTTTAAATATTTCGGCTAGCATATAGAAGCTACCTTCTAAAACAGTTCTTTCATTCATCTTCTTATTGGCAATTTTTCCGCGTCTTTTGATATCAAAAACACTCGAAATTATTGGGTTAAAGATAAATAAATTACCAATACCCATACCTAAGCCAAGGAAAAAGATTAGTTCAAATGTTGTATCTTGATTACCAAAGCTAAGGCCCCAAGCTATGAAGAAACAAATAGCTGCACTAAACCACCATCTAAAAAAGATTATTTTATAACGATCATCGATCTTTTTAATTTTTTCTACTATATTCTTCATAGCTACCACCTTCTATAATCCGTTTCTTAAATTTCTCTTCTCGGCAATCCTACTCTTCGTAATAAAGAATAGACCCACTAAATATCCAAGACAAACTACAACCGCTAAAATTACCCCTTGATAAACAAGATTAACCTTAACTCCGCGTTGAATACCTGTTATACATAAGATTGCTAGGGCTAAACCACTACCAATTGTTAGTAGTAGGACAAATAACATAAAGAAATATTTGCCAGAAGCCGCTTCCTTAAGTCTTATCGCATTGAAAATAGAAATTAAGCCAAATAGGATAAACATAAACATAAATAAACCAGTAATACTAGTTGTTACTTGTCTAATTGCTCTAATATAAAATAGAGAAAAGGCAAGGGAAATAACAGAAAATACGGTAATTATATCGCGACCAAATAACAAATGTTCCTTGGTAACTCTTCTTTTAATTCGTTTAGCGATATAAGTATAGTTATCATAAACCTTGTTTAAGCTATTATAAGCAATTGACTCTTCTTTAAGGCTTATTAATTTCTCTTTAACTTCCTTTTTATCACCACTTAGATTAGCCTTGGCCTCTTTACATTTAAGTTCAGCCATTCTATTACCAATTTTACTAATCCAATGATAATCAGCTCGTGCTAATTTATATTCTTCATAAGCTAACTTCCTAGCTAATAAGTCTTCTTTAGTTGGTTGAGGCTTATTATCATATTTAGCATAATTACGTTTGGCTTGCCGATATTTAGTTTGTTCAGCCTTTAAATTTTTTAAACTAAAATCAGAAACCACTACTAAATTGGCATAGCATAAATAATCAATTTCACTTAAACCTTCTTGCTTTAAAGCTTCCTGGTAATCACGTAGGGCTGTAGTATAAGCTACTTTAGCCTCTTTTAATTGGTTATTTATGGTATTGAGGTCTGCTAAAATAGTTCCATCTTTAGTATTTTTATAATTATACTTTAAATTGATTACTTGCTTCTTTAAATTTAAGATGTTAGTTCTTTGTTCTAATAACTTATTACGTTCTACATTCTTATCCATAATCTTACTCCTTATCGATTCTATTAGTTGTTTTAATATCAAAGAAGTGAACTTTATCTTCCATTATTGCTACATTTAACTCTTCTTTGTTAACATTTTCTCTAACATCTACTTTGACAACAAAGCTTTGACCAGCTAAATCTAATTCTATGTTGTAATCCTTACCTAAAAACTCTTTATGAACAATTGGTAAGCTTACAACACTTTCTTTATTTTCAACAATAACACTATCACTTGTTGAAGTATAATCTGGTCTAATACCAACTATGATATCTTGACCTTCTATATCTTGATAATATTCCTTTAAATAAGCCATTTTTTCTGGTCTAATTTTAATCTTAATATTTTTTGATACAAAGAAATTACCCTCTATTTTACCTTGAACAAAATTCATTGGTGGTGTTCCTATGAAACCTCCAACAAAAATATTATTAGGATTATGGTAAACTTCATAAGGTGTACCAATTTGTTGAATATAACCATCTTTCATAACAACAATTCGATCAGCCATGGTCATAGCTTCAATTTGATCGTGGGTTACATAAATTGTAGTTATATTTAAACTCTTTTGTAGTTTAACAATTTCACTTCTAGTTTTAGCTCTTAGCTTAGCATCAAGGTTAGATAGTGGTTCATCCATTAAAAATACCTTAGGTGCTCTAACTACTGCTCTTCCTAATGACACCCGTTGTCTTTGACCACCAGATAATTGACCAGGTAATCTCTTTAAATACTCAACTAAATCAAGACTTTCAGCTGCCTTCTCAACCTTAGTATAAATTGTTGTTTTATCTTTGTGCTTTAATTTTAGAGAAATACCTAAATTATCATATACAGTCATATTGCCATATAAGGCATAATCTTGGAAACACATTGCTATGTCTCTATCACCTGGAGCGTATTTATTAACCTTTATACCATCAATTAATAAATCACCAGTGGAAATTCCTTCTAAACCAGCAACCATTCTTAAGGTTGTAGATTTACCACAACCAGATGGTCCAACTAGAACTATGAATTCCCCATTTTTAATACTCAAGTCAAAATTGTAAACTGCTTGCGTTCCATTAGGATAAATTTTATTGATATTTTTTAATTCTACTGTTGCCATAAAATCCTCCTAATTTAAGTGTAAATCTCTTTCTTTTATTTTTAGAGTTGAACGAATATTAGAAATAAAAATTAATACAATCATAATTATTGTAAAGCTATATAACCAAACTCTTAAATCTTGATAACTAGTTGCTTCACTAATAAGTTCACCTGCTTCATTATAAGAAGCTGGCCGATCACTTGCGACAAAAGGAATTACCGCAAAGATTCGCACAAATAAGTAACATCCAAAAACAAAATTAATGATGGTCCAAGACTTGCTATATACCTTAACTTTCATAGCTGATAAGAATAGGAATAAGATGAAGATTAAATTAATAATTAGCGTTGGGAATTCTAAATATGAAACATACATCTTATTTAAAAAGACAATAACATAGATTATTTCAATTAAAACAGCCAGTAACATTAACCAATAAGAAAAACTATTAGATTGATACTTTAATATCTTTCCTTGTTTATCTTTATATTGCTTTTCTAATGTTTTAATAGTAGCTGCATCTTTGACTTTATCTAACTTCAAGATTTCTTTTTTCTCTTCTGCTAAGTTATTGTAACGATTAGTTTTAATTCTTTGCCTACTTAATAAATGCATCAATTTACGATTGATTTTTAAGTATTCCTTAAGTTTAGTTTTTTCGTCTTTAATTTCTGCTTCTAGTTTTTCAATTTCAACTAGATTATCATTCGTTTCATTTATTTTGTTTATTTCTGCTAGTTTTGCTAGATGAGCACTCTTTTGATTTCTTTTTTCTGAATCAGATAATTTATTATAACTATTAACTGCTTCTAGGTACTCTTTTTCTAAAGCTTCATTTTTAAACTTATTAGCTAAATGAAGTTCTTTTTTGGCTTCAATAAGCTCTTTTTTTTTTTTCTTTCTCTTA
>CALUXJ010000021.1 GCA_944324725.1 uncultured Acholeplasmatales bacterium | reverse complement strand
ATTAAAGACCATCCATTTGAAACTTTGTTGATAGCTGTAGGATGTTTGATAGGTATACCATTATTGGTAATTGTTCTCCCTTTTTTAGCTAAGGCAATTATGTTTATTGTTGAGATGTTGTTTAAAGGATTAGTTTGGATAATAACTGCACCATTTAAATTAATAAAATGGATATTTACAGGAGGTAAAAAGAATGAGTAAGATAGGTGAGTTTTTCAAAATGTTATTAATTGGTTTGTTATGGATACTTAGATTTGTTATTGGTACAGTAGTTCTAATAGGCGTATTAATTATCTATGTTCTAATTAAATTATTAATTCTATTATTCAAAGGATTATGTCAATTAACATATAAACTGTTCCCATACTATTCACCAATTATGGAGAAATTACGATAAAAAAGAGTAAGGGCTTGTCCCTTACTCAACTTTTTGAAAGGAGATGCTATTGTGAAATGGAATGGCAAAATTGGTTATGCAATCAACAAAGATTTAGGAATTAAGAAAAAGCCATATGAAGGACATTATGTGTACATTAGAAAGGATAATGGCAAAACTGTAGATGTAAATGTCATTACTTCATTGGAAACAAGTGATAGAAAAATAATTCCAGAACGTATTGCTAAAGTTAGAAAGGGGTACTTGTATCCAATCCCATACTATGATGCGAATTTACCGAGGTGGTCAGCAATAATGTTAAATAGTAATACAAATAACATTGATAAAGGAAAAATAAAAAGTTTAGATTCAATAAAAATTAAAAGAAGACATAAGTGGTTTGTCGGACGTTTTGGTAAATAAGCAAAAAAAAGAAAGGTTATATCCTAACTACCTTTCTTTCCCTGCATGATATCCCGATCATACACACCGACCCTTTACGGTGACTATATTGGGCCCGCCTTAAAAAAGACTTCTAGACCACTTGATAGTTTTTCTAACCAATGCTTACAGAAGAAGTTCTAGGAAAAAACTCCGCGTAAGACTTACTCTTCTAACTACCCTTTGCGATTATAATATCATAAAATTAATAATTGTCAAGAAAATAATATTGAAATATAATTTTTTAGATAACAGCCTAGTTATGAAAAATGAAATATATAAAAAATGAAGCTTGCATAATGTTATATACGTTATTTATATCTGGTGTAGAAGCAGAGCCAATTTATTATAGAGAAATTTTAGAATGCAACCAGGTAACATTAAGTAGGTATATAGCTTCCATTAATTTAGCTATTGGAGAGTTTCATCTAGAACGATATATAGGTTTTAGGGAAATCATATTTGATAAAGTGAAAGGAATATATAGAACTATCGATTAATCGATAATTCTTAGGCTGTTATCATTTATTGATAATACATAGTGATAATATCTAGCTGTATAAATTAAATATTGGTGTTAAGTAGTAATATAGACAAAAAAATATTTTTTTCTAAAGTTTACTGAAAATCCTGGTGTCGGCAGTTCAATCCTGCCCTGAGGCACCATTTTTATAAACTGAAGATTTTGGCGTCATTTTAACATTTATTCAAAATGTTTTAATGACTTTTTTTATTTTATTTTGACAAAAGTATGCTATCCGACTCCCAGGACTTTCCTAGTCCTAGTGTCGGATTATTATGATTTTTTGTTCTTATAGTTAATTTATTAACTGTTAATCGAATATAAGGCAATTAAGAAAAAAGGCTAGTAATGTGTTGATACTCCTTTTTGGAGCCCTGATTTATAAATTAGAAAAGAAGATGTAACATTTGTGGGATATCCTGCATCATTTATAATGTTTAATATAACGGATGACAAATTCAAAAAAAACGGGTGCATAATACTAATTTTAAAAATGACTTCTAAAATCAATAATAACATTATTTAAGCTAATTGGCGTGAATAGATAGAAGTTTTTTATCTTAAAATGTAGTTTATTTATTTTGCATTGATTTAGAGAAACGAAGATTCAAATAATATGCCAAGAATGTCAGTCAAATCAAACAATAAAAAAAGGATTGAGCGCGACCCTTTCGGCACTGTCCCTACTTAAAAAAGTAGGGCCGAACAATCCTTGTATGTAAATTTTAGCATAAATTTATAATAAGTCTAGGAGAAATAAGTTTCTTTCATTTTATTGTAGCTCTTTTAAAAATAAATATAATATTAGTAATGAAAAAGCAAAGAATAGATAAGTAGTTTGTAGCTTTTTTTGGCAAATAAGCAAAAAAAAGAAAGGTTATATCCTAACTACCTTTCTTTCCCTGCATGATATCCCGATCATACACACCGACCCTTTACGGTGACTATATTGGGCCTACCTTGAAAAAGGTCAAACCACTTGGTAGTATTTCAAACGACTGCATACTAGAAGAAGTTCTAGGAAAAAACTCCGTGTACGTCTTACTCTTCTAACTACCCTTCCGCCGATATGATATCATAAAATTAATAATTGTCAAGGTAATGTAATTGATAATTGTAATGAGGAGAATTTTATTAAGAAGTCTTTAAATAGTTTTATTGTTTTTCTAGATATGATATAATTTTTATAAAGGTTGGTGTTTATTATGTGGTGGGAAGTCGTTCAAGATTTCTTTAATAACAATGAATGGTTAAAAATAGTTTTTGAATGTTATTTTACGTTCATTATAATTGTTTTATTAGTTTATTTAATTGCTCATAGTAGAAGAGCATTTTATCTATTGGTTACAATTGCGCTAATTACGGCTATTTATTTCTTGGCTAAATTTTTAAATTTACCATTGACAGAAACTATTTATAAAGGTGCTTTGTTTATTGCAATACTATTTGCTGTTTTTGTCTTAGCTCCAGATTTGCGTAATATAATTAATTATAAACAAGATATTAAAGATAGCTTTATGTCAGCGAGTGATAATACTAGGAATCAAATTGCGGATGCTGCTATGTATTTATCAAGTAAAAAGATAGGTGCTTTAATTACTTTAGAAAGACATAATTCACTTGATCAATATGCTGAAAAAGCTATTCAATTGAACGCAGATGTTTCTAAGGAATTATTAATTAATATCTTTATTCCTAATACACCACTTCATGATGGAGCGGTTATTATTAGAGGTAATAAGATTCGTTGTGCTGGTGCTTATTATGTATTAACTCAACACAATGAAATTGATAAAACGACGGGTTCAAGACATAGAGCAGCGTTAGGTATTTCAGAAATAACAGATAGTTTATCTATTATTTGTTCAGAAGAAACAGGTCATATTTCCATTGCGACCGAAGGTTTCTTAATTAAGATAAATGATAGAGAAAAGCTTATTAGTTACATTGATATGTTTATGGATAAGAAGTAGGTGATTTTATGAAGTACGTTATTAATTTCTTTAAATGCATATTTAACCCACTTTATATGATTGTTACAGCTAATGAGGAAAATAAGCCCTTACTAAAACATATCAAAAAGACCGATTTATTACTTTTCATTTTTGCTATTCTAATTACGGCGGCAATTATTTTACTTTATTATCATAAGAGTATTTTTGGAGTGTAAAATATGTTAAATTGTAGTCCTTTAATTCCCCTATTTTTAGGGGTTATTTTAGCTATTGTTATTGTACGTGATTCAATAGTTAAAAGAAAGTTTTTAAAATATCGGTTGTCTGTTTCATTCGTTTTTATTTTTGCGATGGCTCTTTTAGCAGTCTTTTATCAAGATTTAACAGCGACTAGTTTAGGTAGTCAGATTTTAAATTATGCGATGCTAGCTTGTTCAATTCTTGCTGGACTTGCTTTCTTGTTTAATGGTTTGACGAATATTGCCAAAAATGAACTCAATGATTATGTTTTAAAATCTTTAGATAACAACACCTATTTTCTATTTGTTAGTAAAAAAGGCAAAATATATGGAATGTCTAAAATTTTAAAGGACCTTTTCGGGATTGAAGAAGAGGTCATTGGTAAAAATATTAATTTTATCTTAGATAACTATATTACAATTAATAAAATCAATGAAGAAAAAACAGATAATTTAGCGTTTAAGAACTATCTTAAACTAGAACTAGACAAAGAAATGGTCAATGATTTAGATTTAGAGTTTTACAAGGCGGATGGAACCTTAAGAAGAGTAAAATTAGTAGAAACTCCGATTTATTTGAAGGATAAGTATCATGCTAGATTGTATGTTGGTCAAACAAATACATTGATTGTAACGTCTAACGCAGAAACTGAAACTGATGAAGCGCTGAATGCCCGCTTTACTGCTTTACTAGAGAGTGTACCTGAAGGAGTTATTTTTAAGGACTTAGGGGCTAAAAAAGTATGGGTTAATGATTATTTATTAACTAAGCTTAATTTGCCTTCTAATAGCCTAGAATTAGCTGATTATGAGAAATTAATGGACAAAGATGATCGTAATTATTATTTAAATGTCATTGAAGGCTTAAATAATGATAAAGCTCAATTTAGTGAAGTTTATAGAATGAGTAATGGTACTAAAATGGTTTATGTCAAAGAGGAAGGTAAAGCCATTTTTGATGGTAATAAACTAACAGAAATTGCTGCCTATGTCGTTGTTAAAGAAAGTAGAAATTTCATTCGTACTAACACTATTTTGGATAATTTATCTGGTGAGGCTGAATTAATTAGCTATATTAATAATTTATCTAATAATAAAGAAAATTATGAAGTGGTTTATTTTAGAATGTTAAATATTCCAACTATTAATGAAGAGTATGGTCGTGAATTAGGTACTTTAGCGATGGAGGAATATGTTAGAACCTTTAAGGAAGTCTTTAGCGATGTTGATGCTTTTTATAGAATATCTGGTTTAGATTTTGTTTTTGTAATTAGTGATATTAGAAAAATGGAGGCCTTAAAGAAAACTCTTACTAAAGGTAAGATTTTTAATCCAAGTCTAACCTATGGCGCTATTAATTGTACACTTGATGTCGTAATGGGATTATCTTTCTCTAATGATGCGATAAGACCAAAAGATATTTATAATAATACTAAAGTGGCTTTAGCAAAGGCCCTAGAAAGGAATCAACCTTATTTATTCTATAAGGATATTAATCGATAATGGACGCAATTATATGTATGGCTGGAAGTGCTAGAAGACTTAATTTAGGTCAAAATAAAGTTTATCTTAAGCTTAATGACCAAATGATTTTTACGTATTCTTTAAATAAGTTAGCTAAATATTGTCAAAAGATAATTTTGAGTATAAGAGAAGAAGACTTAGATTTAGTTAAGCCTTATTTAAATGATCAAGTTAGTTATATATTTGGTGGAAGTGAGAGATATCACAGTGTTTATAATGCAATATCTAAATGTGAAGCTAATACCATTTTAATTCATGACGGGGCTAGGCCTTTTATTAGTGATAAAACGATACAAGCTATCATAGCTGCTAGTCAAAGTGCCGATTTAGTTTTGCCATACCTACCATTAAAAGGTACTATCTATCAAAATGAACCACTAAAGCTTTTAAATAGAGCTAATACAATTAGTGCGCAAACGCCTCAATTAGTTAAGAAGGATTACTTTATAAAGAGTTACTTAGAGGCTATTAAAGATAATTTTATTCCTACGGATGATATTTCTTTGATTCTAAAATATTTTCCTGATTTAAAGGTAGCTAAAGTATTAGATGAGGAAATGAACTTTAAAATAACGACGCAGTTTGACTTAGATTTAGCAAGGAGACTTATATGATAAGAATTGGACACTCTTGGGATACACATCAATTAGTAGAAAATAGAAAATTAATCTTAGGTGGCATTACTTTTACTAATGCTCCATTAGGACTTTTGGGTCATAGTGATGCAGATTGTGTCTTACATGCTTTAGCTGAGGCCTTACTAGGTTCACTAGCTTTAGGTGATTTGGGCCAAATTTTTCCTGATAATAGTGATGAAACCCTAAATATGGATTCAAAAATAATCTTAACTAAATGTTATGATTTAGTACTAGCCAAAGGCTATCATTTAGTAAATTGTGATATTATGATTTATGCGGAATTTATCAAAATAACACCATATAAAGAACAAATTAGACAAAGTATTGCCAATATCTTAAAAACAGATATTAGTAATGTTTCGGTTAAAGCTACAACATGGGAAAAGATGGGCTTTATTGGTAAAGGAAAAGCTATAGCTAGTGAAGCAGTTGTTCTTGTTAGTAACGAATAAAAATAAATAGCAAATAGTAGAAAAGTATATATAGAAAGTATATGCTTTTTCTTTTTGAGAAAAAACAACATAAATAACTGAAAACGTTGACAAAGTGTGTGTGTGGGGTTATAATTCAAGTAAGAAAAACGAGAAGAGGAGAAGTTAATAATGAAAGCAAAAAAGAAAGGTTTTACCTTGGTAGAACTTTTAGTAGTAATAGCTATCTTAGCTATTTTAGCTACTGTTTCAGTAGTTGGATATTTGTCATTTACTGAAAAGGCTAAGCAATCTAAAGGCGAAACAGAAATGGCTCAAATTAGAGAAGTAATTAGAGGACAGCTTTTAGATGGTAATGAAATGTGTGTTAGTACAGGAACTGGTTCACATTTAACATTATATGTTAATGATGGTAAGGTTGGAACAAAGGCTTGTCCTACAGAAGGTCATGAACATTCAGACAAGAATTTATTAAGTACATTTAGTGATTTAGAAGTTTTTGATGGCACATTGACTTTAGCAAATGACATTATTACATATACAAAAGATGATGTCACAACAACTTGGAAACTATCAGAAGATACAATATCTGCTGTAGTAAATAAATAAGGAGGAAGTTTATGAAAAACAAAAAGAAAGGTTTTACATTAGTAGAACTTTTAGTAGTAATTGCAATACTAGCAATACTAGCAACAGTTTCAGTAGTTGGTTATCTAGCCTTTACAGAAAAAGCTAAAGAATCAAATGATATTTCTTTAACTACTCAAATGAACACTGTTTTACAGGCTAATGAAGCACAAGATAAAGCCGAAACAATGTCAGATGTAGTAAGCCAACTAGATGAAGCAGGTTTAGGCATAGAAAAACTAACACCTACTAGTTCAGGTTATAGTTTTGTATGGGATAAGGAAACAAATAGAATTTTCTTATTAGATGAAGAAAAGAAAGTAGTATCACCTGAAGGAGCAAGTTTAAGTGATAATACTGAAAATATTATGGCAATTGTTCATGATGGCGATGAATTAACTACATGGACTGAGGCAAATTATGGTGTTTATTTAGCCAGTGGTTTCCCTACAACAGAGTTACCAGATTCATTGGAGAAAGCCGTTTCTTTTGATGCAGGTGAATTAACATTAGATGAAATTACAATATCTTTTGAGGATAATAAAGGTGTTTATGTTGCTGGTAATTATCAAACATTAAACATTGAAACTCCAGAAGCTAGTGTTGATTTCTATGGTGATGCAACATTTGTTAATGCAACAACAGCTGATCACTCTTTACATGTATATGGTCATATTCAAGAATTAACTTTAAAACAAGGTAAAGTAGTAGTAAAAGCAAATGCTGAAGTTAATACAATTGATGCTGCTAGTGCAACAGATGATTCATCAATTAATGTTGAAACAAGTGGTATTGTTGGTGCTGTTATTTCCAGCAAAGAAAATATAGTTACTGGTGGGAATATTGCAGTTACAAATCCTGGTAATGTTGTTGCTGGTTTTGCTGGTGGTGTAGGTACAGAAGCTAGTCCATATTTGATTAATGATGGAGAACAGTTTTTAAATATTAAGACTTTAGAAACTAATATGAAAGATGGTAATAGCTTTTATTTTAAATTGATAAATGATATTGATTTGTCGAAAACTCAAGTTGACTCTGATTCTATTTCTAATTATTTTTGTGGTACATTAGATGGAAATAATCACAAATTAGTTGTAAATGATAGCTTAGATTATATTTTTAAGGATAATGTAGATGTTGTTAACATCTTTAATTTAAATTACTACATAGGTGAAAAAGTAGTACTACTAAGTCCAGGTTTTAAGATTGATACTGAAAACAAAATAATTTTGAAAAATGTTGATTATTTCGCAAAGGAGAATTCTTTCCCAACTATTTTAGGAGTAAACGGAGGAATAATTTTTCCAAATGTTGGTTGTTCATATAATGATGATCATTATTGGACAGACTATCATAGAAATATTGTTTCAATTTTAGATTGCGATGTATATGTAGATATATCTGGTAGTAGTTATAATGCAGTTTTTGTTGGTGGAAATTTAAACAATGTTGATGTTAACATTGAAAATTGTACTTACAATGGAAACTACTTTGGTGAATATGTAAGTCTTGTTTATGGTAATCCTTCTTCATTGTCACCAACTTATAGCAATCCAACAATTTCAATTAAGAATGTAGTAAATGATGGAAATTTATATGGTACAAATAGAATGCCACTATTTGCCGGAAGTACTGGTACTACAGAACCTAATTCACCACTTTATTCAATAGACAATAGTTCTAAATTAGGGAATATATACAATTTAACGGATAATAAATTAAATATTGAATTAGATGATTTAGGTCACTTAGTAATTACTAAGGCCGAAAGTGAAGTTGATAAATATGTTTTAACATTCACAGGAGGAAAGAGACGTATTTCTGAAAATTCTGAAAATAGTTCATATAGTTTTAGTATTAATTTGGGAAATATAATTTTTGATAATTCTAAATGTACTCTTGAAAAATATATGGATGGAAAATTAGCAACAATTTCTCAATACAATGAAATGGTTGATTCAAAGTATATTTTTGACGAAGAAAATGCAATTACAGTTTATAGTGAAAGTGGAGCTAGATTTAATATTGTTGAAAATAACGCCACAATATATTATGTTTTTGATTTTGATGACGATTTTTATTTCTTTGCAAATTCTAATAATGAAAGTCAAATAGTTGATATTAACAGTGTTAGTGTTAGAGTTTATAATAGTGAAAACAAACCGATTGCTCAAAAAAATTTGAAACTAAATTAGTATTATTTTTATTACTAATTATTATAATAGCGTTATATTTTATGCTTTTAAAATTGCTTCTTTAGACTAATCAATTTAAATAGTATAGTATGAAAAGTCTTTTAAACTCAGTGGTGTTAATTTTATGCTAATAACAAACTATTTAAAATAGATTTAAAAACTCGCTAATAAATTAAGTTAAGTATTATTGAAAAATAAAAAAGTATTTTGATTTTAATAACTATTATGAATATCTAAAATTGAGCTAAAGTAAAAGCAATTTAATGGTTCTTTAAATAAATCGATGTATACCTTTAAATAAAACGATGTATTTCACCATAAAATACATCGTTTTTCTATGTTTAGACTTGTTATTAATTTAGTTGTTTTTTATATACATTATACGATTTCTTAGTCTTGAAAAATTGGTATATCCATACGCTTGTCTTATTATTGTCTTAATGTCTCTATTAGCTCTTTCCATGCCACCATTACTTATTATATGACCATTTATTTTATTGAAAGAATTGATGATTTCTATTTGCCATTTTTTAGTAATTTATAAACTTTATAATATTCACTGATTCTAGAATTATGAAATTTGATGATTAAATCATCAAGCCAAGTTTCTACATTATACATATTAGCAAAAGAATTAAAATTTCTATATTCGTTTAATAACTCATAAGCTTTTTTTAACTCTAAATCAATTGATAACATATAATCAACAATTTGATGTTCGTCTAAATAAAGACCAGTTCTTTTAGTTTTATATCTTTTAAATTCTAGTTTTGATGGATCTTTTAAGAGGTTTCTCCAATATTTTTTATAAAGCCAATACCAAGTATCGTTTTGACTTTTTAAGTGCTCATACTTTTTCATAATCCTTATTCTAGCATTATTAAAAGAATCAGATATATTTTTGATAACATGAAAATGATCTGCACAAACTAAAGCATTAGGAAAACATAAATGAGCCACCTGTCTATATATATATTATATAAGTCCATGGAGAAATATTTTACTTTTTTTCGCTCATCTAAAGGAATTTTAGCAAAATAGCCACATAAATCCTCTTTATTGCGAGAAGGTAAGACATCAAGTATTTTATCTAATTGAGGCGAATAGGTAATAAAACAATATTTATTAAAACCACAGTGTTTTGAGTAAATTTTATCAACACATAAAACATCAGTAAAATGAAGACGATTGATATTAATATGTTCATCAAATAACTTTTGAATAGTAGTTACCGAAACGTTAAATTCTTTAGCGACATCCTTAAAAGATTTATTAATATTTTTCAAAGCTTTGCAAATTTAAACTATTTATTTACAATTACTTATAATATACCATTTAATTGTTTTTGTTTAATGAATTAGAAGCCTTTTATGTATAAACTTAATTGAACTATAACATTATTGTTTAGCAATAATGATAAATGTAGAGTACATAAAATCAATGGTTTTGTAAGCAAATTTTTAATAAAATGTAAATGATATTAAAATTTATATTATAATGGTTGATTGTTCTTTAATTTATACATGTATGGACTTTATTTTAAAATTATTTGGCTTGATAATGTGAAATAAAATGGTAATTTATTAAGTTATTTTACAAAATATAAAATTAATGTCTTTGTTTAATTGCAATATATATATAAAGTTAGTATAATTTTTATAAGGATAAATCGATAATGAGGTGATAAAATGAAAAGGGGGTTTACATTAGTAGAAGTAGTAGTTGCTTTGGCAATTAGTTCTATTTTATTAGCGTTGGTTGGAACATCTTTTTATTTTATTACTAAATTAAGTACAAATGTGATTGATAATTCAAGTAATAATTATAAATTGTTTTCAGTTAGAGATTATATTATATCTGCAAAACCAAGTAATGAAGATATTGAAGTGTCTAATGATGGCGATGTTATAATTAAGGGAAATACTATTGTCTATGATAGTCAAATTAAAGATATTAATATTGTTGATAATAAGTGTACTATTACTTATTTAGTAGATAATAGTGAATATGTTTTAAGTTTTATATTAAGTTGGGAGTGAGTTTTATGCCTTTTGAGCAAATATTATTGTTAGTTTGTATAATATGTGGTAGTTTGGCCATAATTACGACTGCTATTGTCCTTGTTAAAATATTCGTAATTAATCATTCTAAGAATAAATTGAGTTTACGAAAAGTTAAAATTGGCGAGGAATACTATGAATTATATCCAGCTAATAACCGCAAGGGACTTAAAGCTATGGAACTCACAGTTTTGGATAGTAAAAATAATGATAGCATCAAACAGTTTAATGCTGTTGATGAAGTTTCTACTGATGTCGCTAGAACGGATATAGCTTTACCTAAGATAGAGGAAGATGAGGAAAGTATTACCTTTACGAAGGCTAATATTAAAGTTGACAAAAGAAATAAAACTGTGTTTTTGTTTTCTAATATAGGTGAGCCATTTTTGAAGATTTATTGCTATAAAAATTCTAAATTAGAAAAGATGATTAAGATTGCTTTAGCTGATTATCAAGTTGAACAAGGTAACATTATTAATGTACAAAAATTAGCTAATGCTATTTTAAATGAAGATTTGAAATTATCTAATATTGATTTGATCTTACAAATAAATGAAAGCTTTAAAAATATTATTTCTTTACCAAAAATGAGTGTTTCTAAAGCCAAAGCTTTATATACGAAAGAATTAAAAAATGATTTTCCCCAGCTAAAACAGAAATTTTTGATTTTTTCTACTAATGTTAAACATAGTTTAGGTCATGTGTATTACACTTATTTTATTCCTAATAGTATTATTGATAATTTTAAAAAGTTAGCAGTATTATTAAATGTTAAAATTGATTCAGTTAATTTATTTGGCAATTATTTAGCCGGTCTAGCCAACTTAGAAATTAAAGGTGATTATGCTGGTATTCATGTTAAAGATAACATTTGTACAATGTTTAATTCCTTTGGTGGTGTTTTGGCTAGTATTGATAATTTTGTTATTAAAAAACCAGAACAAATTGTTAAAAAATATTTAGTGATGACCGCAAAACATGAAATTGAATTAGAAAGAAAAAAGACTACTACTTGCATACTTGATATCGAGGATGAAATGAGTATTGATTTATATGGCATTAAATCCTTAGAATATTACTTTAATTTTGAAACCTATTTTAATAATGGTATCAAATTATGAAAAAAGGTTTTTCTTTAGTAGAGGTAGTAGTAGCTTTAGCTGTTTTTGTTGTTAGTTTAGTAGCCATTTTATCTTGTTACTTCTTAGGTGTTAAAGCTTATCAAAAACAAACGGAGTATTTGTATTTTGAAACTATTTGTTTAGATATTGATAAAGTTTATGATAAGGAAGAAGATTGGCAAGTATTATATTTTGGCCAAGAAAAATCTGAATATTATTATAATAGTGATTATCAATTAGTAGAGACTGAAGATAAGTATACATTAAGTGTAATAAACGATGATAATAATAATCTCATTATTTCCATTTATAATAATAATGATAGTTATTTTGTTATTGAAAATCTAAACTATGGAAAGGGTGTATAACATGAAGAAAAAGCCAGGCTATGCCTTATTAATAACTATTGTTATAACCCTAGTAATGAGTATTACAGCTTTAACTATGTTAACAATTGTCTATCGTTATACAAGTATAATTAATCAAAGAAAGGTAGCTTTGCAAGAAATAGTTAATCCGAGTGAAGTTGATGGATAATATGATAGTTATATTAAGTATATTTAGTTTCCTGTTAGGAGCCGTTTTAGCCAGTTTTGGTGGTGTGCTAATTGATCGTATTCCTAATAAACAAAGTATCGTAAAACCAGCTAGTCATTGTCCTAATTGTAATAACTATTTAAAATGGTATGATAATATTCCTATTTTAAGCTTTCTAGTTTTAAAAGGTAAATGTCGCTATTGTGGTCAAAAAATCGGATTGTTTTATTTTTTACTTGAAGTATTAGGTGGAGTTAGTTTTTTACTGGTTTTTCTTCGTTTTGGTATTAATTACAATACAATTATTGGCTTTGGCATTGCGTTTTTATTTTTAGTTATTGGTGGTATTGATTATAAGACTCATTATATATACGATTTGAGTTTAATTGTTTTTCTAGTATTAAGTCTTATTAGCTATATTGTTCCCCAATGTTTAAATTTAGAGTTTAACCCGGCGGGATTGATTGGCTTAGCGGTGGGCTTTCTATTTTTCTTGCTGGTAAAAATATTAGCTAGAGTAATTGCTAAACAAGAAGCTCTAGGAATGGGTGATGTCTTTTTACTTGGTATTGCTGGTCTTTTACTTGGTTGGCAAAGTCTAATTTTAGCCATTTTGATTGCTTCAGTTTGTGGGGCTATTATTGAAGTTAGCTTAATTGCCTTAAAGAAAAAGAACCGCGAAAGTGAGATTGCTTTTGGCCCTTATTTGGTGTTAGGTATTTTTATAGCTTATTTATATGGTCAATTAATAATTGATTGGTATTTAGGGATGGTGATATAGTTATGATTTATAAGTGTAAGGTTTTAAACGAGTTAGGTAGCAAACAAAATGTCACAATGGAAGCTAATGACGAAATAAGTTTAAAAGCCCTTCTTAAAAGGCAGGGCTATGTCTTAATCCATTCTAGTATTGTTAAAGAAAAAAAGCCAAATACCTTTTTGGCAGTAAGTAGTAAGGTTAAAATTACGGAAGTTATTGCCTTTTTAAGACAATTTGCGGTTATGATTAAGGCTACCATTCCAATTAGTGAGTCTTTAAATGTCTTACGTAATCAAAAGCATACTAAGGCTTTTAAGAAGGTGTTAATGCAGGTATATTATGATGTTCAATCAGGTGTTTTATTATCAGATGCCTTTGCTAAACACCCTAAAGTTTTCCCTGATTTTGTTACTAATATGGTCGCAATAGGGGAAGAATCAGGTCAATTAGAAAGTGTATTAACTAGTCTAGCTAGTTATTATGAAAATGATCGAATTATTAAAAGAAAGGCTAAGTCAGCAATGACTTACCCAATGATTTTAGTTGTTTTAACAATTATTGTCTTTTTCTTTATTACCTTATTTATTTTACCGCAATTCCAGTCAACCATTTCTGAATTAGGTGGTGAGGTTCCAACCATAACTAAGGTGATAATGGGAATATCTGATTTTATTAGAAGCAATATTTTATTTATAATTATTGGTGTTGTTGTTATTATATTATTAATTTATTTATTCTTTAAGACTAATAAAGGTAAATATATTAAGGATTGGTTAAAACTTAAAATTCCTTTTGTTGGTGCTATTTCCAAAAATTTGATAACTGCCCGTTTTTCAAGAGCTTTTATTATTTTACTTGGTAGTGGTATGACAATTACGGATTGTTTAGATAATTTAAAGAAAATGTTAGGTAATCGCGTTTTCCAAGATAAGTTTGCCTATACAATAGCCGAAGTAAAAAGAGGAAGAAGAATTGCTCAAGCAATGGAAAATACTAAAATTTTCCCACCTATTTTATCAGAAATGATTAATGTTGGCGAAAGAAGTTCTAACTTAGAAGAGGTTTTAGCTTCGACAACCACTTATTTTGATGATATGGTAAATCAAAGTATAACTAGAGCTACTACAGCCTTAGAACCAATTATGATTGTTATTTTAGGTGTAGTTGTTGGGGTGGTAATTTTATCTGTATTATTGCCAATTATTGCTCTTATGCAAAGCATTTAGGAGGTCAAGATGTTATTTAACGAATTATTTAGTCGCTATTTAGAACAAAATGAGAGTAAGCTTAATAAAGACCTCTTAAAGGAATTAGAGACTAGAGCTAATCAAAATGCTAAACTCTTAAGTGAGGAAATTATTAAAGCAAATGTTTTAAGTGAAGAAGAATGTTATATTAATTTAGCTAATTTTTTAGGGATTCCTTATCGTACCTGTCAATTGACAGAGTTGAATTTAGATTTAATTAATAAGTTTAATCGGGAAAAGTTAATTGAGTTTGAGTGTGTTCCTTTTAAGGAAGATGCTAACAAAATTGAATTTTTAACCTCTAATCCCTTTAGATTGGAGGAAATTAATGAGCTTAAGTTTTCAGTTGCTAAAAGCTACAATTATGCATTAATCATACCATCGCAAATGCATAACATCTTAAGCTATATTGATAATAAAATTCAACAAAGTCAAGTTTTAGATAATTATGTAGAAAACAAAACCGACATAACGGAACAAGACGCCGATAATGTTACAATTGATGCCCCCGTTATTAAGCTTTGTGATTCTTTATTAAAAGAGGCTGTTAGCCGGGCTGCCTCAGATATTCATATTGAGCCTTTTAATGAAAAGGTTAGAATTAGATATCGTATTGATGGTAAATTAAATACAATGGATGAAGTACCTATTTCGATGTATCCAGCTATTTTAGCTCGTTTCAAAATTATGGCTGATTTAAATATTGCTGAAAGAAGGGTACCGCAAGATGGTAAAATAAACCTAGAAATTGATAATGTTAAATATGATTTCCGGGTATCCACTTTGCCAACATTATATGGCGAAAAATTAGTTATAAGAATTTATAATATCTCATATTCTAGTGAAAATCTTAATGCTTTAGGCTTTAGCCAAGAAGAGGAAAAATTAATTAGAGATATGATTACTAGACCACATGGGATCATTCTTCTTACTGGTCCAACTGGTTCAGGTAAATCAACAACTTTATATGCTTTCTTAAGAAATCTAAATAAAGAGGATACTAATATTATTACAGTTGAAGACCCAGTTGAAAACGAAATAGCCGGTATTAATCAGGTTCAAGTTAATCCAAAAGCCAATCTGACCTTCGCTAATGCTTTAAGAAGCATTTTGCGACAAGATCCTAACATTATTATGATTGGGGAAATAAGAGATGAGGAAACGGCTGATATTGCCACTAGAGCAGCCATTACAGGCCACTTAGTTCTATCATCAATTCATACAAATGACGCAGCTGGGGTTGTAACTAGACTTATTAATATGAAAATTCCACGCTATTTAGTAGCTGATTCACTATTGGCAGCTATTTCCCAAAGATTAGTTAGAAAGCTATGTCCTAAATGTAAAAAGGAACATATTACGACTGAAGCGGAAATGAAGATGCTCAATTTATCTGAACCTACTACTATATATGAGGCATCTGGTTGTCCTTATTGTAATAATACGGGCTACTTTGGTCGAACTGCCGTTTTTGAGATTATGGTTGTTGATGAAAAAGTTAGAGATATCATTATGAACCCAGGCTTTACTAGTGAGATGTTAAATGAATACATAGCAGATCATATGGTTAATCTTTTAAGTAATGCCAAAAAGAGAGTGTTACGTGGTGAGACTTCTATTGAAGAGTATGAACAATTAGAGGAAGTTATTGAAGTAAAGGAAAAAGTAAGGAGTGATGAATGATGTTAATTAATACTATTTCCAATAATTTGATGATATTTTTTGTAGTATGTGGGGTAGCTGTTGTTCTTTTGGTTATTATCCTAATATTCTTGCATAAATATGAAAAGAAAAGAAAACTAGCTAATACTGATTCCCAATTAGAAGAGTTTTTAGCAAATGTAGAAAAAGATGATCTTACTACTGCCCCATTAGAAGAAAGTTCAAAAGATGTGGTAGAGGAAAGTGTAGAACCAGTTGAGGCAATAAACGAGGTTGTTCAGGAAACCAAGCCAACTGAAGTTGTAGAAACGACTGAAGTTATGGAAGAGGCTACTCAGGATAGTCAAGTAGAAGTCCCATCTAGTGAAGAACAAGAGAAGGTAGGAGATCAAGCTACAGAATCAGTAGCAGCTACTACACTAGAAGAAGTGGATGGTGCAAGTGTTATTAACACTAAGAGCACTAAGTTTGTCGTTAGTATCTTATATTCTAAATCCTTTAATGCTCAAGTCGTTTTACAACCAAATTTAAAGCCAATTTATAAAGAGATTAATGAGGAATTCTTAAGCTATAAAAATGTTAAGGCCAGATTAAGCTTTAAGGGTGTTAGATATTCAATAGGTCGTCAATTACTAGCTAAAATGTTTGTTCGGGGTAAAAGAATTTACTTGTACTACGCTTTAGATCCACAAAACCAAGAAGAAAAGTATCACTTAAAAGATGTTAGTGATAAGAAGATAGGAGCTGAATTACCAGCTTTACAAAGAGTGTTATCACCACGTTCTGTTTTATACGCTAAGCAACTGATTGCTAAATTAATGGAAGAAAAAACAATAGAGCGTTTAGCTGATGACAAGATTAAGGAAAATGATTATACAGAAATGTTCAAGCCACGTTCATTTAAACAATTGTTAGAACAAGGCTTAATCAAAGCATACCAAATCAAACAAGAGGTTCCAGCTGATAAAGAAATAGTTGCACGTCCGCAATTAGAGATTAAACCAGATGAGGTTGATGATTATATTAGTGATGAAGAAGCTGATAATGATGTAAGCTTTAAAGAAGGCAAACAAAATGGTAAACAAGCAATCATCAACATAGGAGTTATTAATAACTATTTTGATGAAGAGGATGATGTGACCCTAGCTACCTTAATTGCTAAACATTTAGTACCAAAGAATACTAAGCAGATTAAGGTTTTAGCTCATGGTATTTTGGATAAGGGTTTAAATGTAGTAGCTGATGAATATTCTAAGCAAGCAATTAAAATGATCCTTTATATGGGTGGTACAGTTACGATTTTAAAATAAGTCAAAGTGTAAAAGCTTTGGCTTTTTCGCTTTTGTAAATATTTTTTGTTGCTTTCTATATTATTGTGTGATAAAATAACAAAGGCACAAAAACACATGTCTTTGGAGTTTGCCGTCGTGTGCATTATTTGTTGGAGGCAAGCGATGAAGAAGGCAGAGGAAAAAACAAAAATAAAATGGAGGAAAGAAAAATGTCTGAAACTGTTGTTTCTATGAAACAATTATTAGAGTGTGGCGTTCATTTCGGCCATG
This sequence comes from uncultured Acholeplasmatales bacterium, assembly GCA_944324725.1. GTDB lineage: Bacteria > Bacillota_I > Bacilli_A > Acholeplasmatales > Anaeroplasmataceae > CALUXS01. The sequence goes on along the minus strand of CALUXJ010000021.1, from coordinate 3,747 downwards.
CTACTCGTAGATGGAATCCTAAAATGCAAAAGTACATCTACACTGCAAGAAATGGTATTTATATTATTGATTTACAAAAAACTGCTAACGAAATCGAAAAAGCATATGCTGCTTTATTAGACATCTGCAAGGATGGCGGTAAGGTATTATTCGTTGGTACTAAGAAACAAGCTCAAGAAGCTGTTAAAGAAGAAGCAGAACGTTGCGGTATGTACTACGTTAATAACCGTTGGTTAGGTGGTACAATGACTAACTTCAAGACTATTCGTAAGAGAATTCAAAAATTACAATCTTTATACAAGATGGAAGAAGATGGTACTTTTGATGCTCTTCCTAAGAAAGAAGTTATCAAATTAAAAGCTTTAAGAGAAAAGTTAGAAAAGAACTTAGGCGGTATCAAAGAAATGAAGAAAGTTCCTGAAGCTTTATTCATCGTTGATCCACGTAAAGAATACAATGCAATCTTAGAAGCTCGTAAATTAAATATTCCAGTATTTGGTATCGTTGATACTAACTGCGATCCTGATTTAGTAGATTATGTAATTCCTGCTAATGATGATGCAATTAGAGCTGTTAAGTTAATTGCTGGTGTTATGGCTAACGCTGTAATCGAAGCTAATGGCGGTGTTGTTGAAAAGTTCAATGACGAAGAAGTAAACATGTCTGAAGAAATGTCTAAAGAAGACACTAAAGAAGAAAAAGAACAAAAACCAAGACAACGTAAGCCAAGAGCTAAAAAAGAAGTAAAGGAAGACTAATTATGACAATTACTGCACAAATGGTAAAACAATTACGCGACAAAACTGAAGCAGGTATGATGGACTGCAAAAAAGCTTTAGTTGAAACTGATGGCGATATGGAAAAAGCCGTTGTATGGTTAAGAGAACGTGGTATTGCTAAAGCTGGTAAGAAAGCTAGTCGTGTTGCTGCTGAAGGTTTATGTGGCGTTGTAACTAATGGAAATAAAGCTGTATTATACGAATTAAATAGTGAAACAGACTTCGTTGCTAAAAACGAAAAGTTCACAACTTTAGTTGAAAAAGTTGGTAATGTTATTATCAATTCTAATGCAACTAATACAGAAGAAGCTTTAAAAATTGCTGTTGATGGTCAAGACTTAAATACAGTTATTCTTGAAGCATCAGGTGTAATCGGCGAAAAGATTAGTTTACGTCGTGTTACAGTTGTAACTAAAGAAGATGGCGAATTATTCGGTACTTATAAACATATGGGTGGTTCTATTGTTTCATGTGTTGTAGTAGCTAATGGTGATGAAACAATTGCTAAAGATATGGCAATGCATGTTGCTGCTCAAAGCCCACGTTTCATCTCTAAAGATGATATTCCACAAGCTGATATTGATAAAGAAAGAGAAATTATTCTTCATCAAGCTTTAAATGAAAATAAAGAATCAGCTAAACCAAAACCTGAACAAATTATTATTGATAAGATTGTACCAGGAAGACTTGAAAAAGGTTTAAAAGAGATTTGCTTATTATCTCAACCTTTCGTTAAGAATCCTGATGTAACTGTAGCTCAATACTTAGGTAAAGCAACTGTTAAAACATTTGTTCGTTTAAAAGTTGGCGAAGGTATTGAAAAAGAAGTAGTTGATTTCGCTGCTGAAGTAGCTGCACAGGCTGGTTTAAACAAGTAATTTAAAAGAGCCTGTTTAGGCTCTTTTTTGTCAAATATACACGGAGGACTTATGTATAAAAGAGTATTATTAAAAATGAGTGGCGAAGCCATTAAAGGTGAAACTCAATTTGGTATTGATCCTAAGACAGTTAGCTCTATTGCTAATCAGATTAAAGATGCTCATGATTTAGGTGTAGAAATCGGTATTGTTGTTGGTGGCGGTAATATCTGGCGTGGTAAAACAGCTTCCGAATTAGGTATGGACCGTGCTCAAGCTGATTATATGGGTATGTTAGCAACAATTATGAATGGTTTAGCTATTCAAGATGCTTTAGAACAATTAGGCGTTCCTACTCGTGTTATGTCCGCATTAATGGTTAACGAGGTTTGTGAACCATATATTAGACGTCGGGCTATTAGACATTTAGAAAAAGGTCGGGTTTGCATTTTTGTTGGAGGCATTGGTTCTCCGTATTTCTCAACTGATACAGCTTGCGTTTTAAGAGCTGCTGAAATTGAAGCAAACGTTATTCTAATGGCTAAAAATAATGTTGAAGGTGTTTATTCAGCTGATCCTAGAAAAGATTTATCTGCTAAGATGTATGAAGAATTAACTTTCAATGAAATATTAAATAAAGATTTAGCAGTAATGGATTCCACTGCTGCCTCACTATGTAAAGATAATAGCTTAGAAATTATTGTATTTAATATGAATAAGTATGGTAATATTGTTAAGGCTATTAAGGGTGATAAGATTGGCACCCATGTAAAAAAATAATTAAGGAGGAATAATTATGCAAGAACAAGCTGATATGGAAATGCTTGATACCGAAGAAAGAATGGACAAGGTTATCGAAAGCTATAATCGTGAATTACAAACAATCCGTACCGGTCGAGCAAACCCTCAATTATTAGACCAAATCATGATTGAATATTATGGTGTTATGACTCCTATTCGTCAAGTTGGTCAAGTTACTATGCCAGAGGCTAGTCAACTTTATATTAAGCCTTATGATAAGTCAGTTTTAAAGGACATTGAAAAGGCTATTCAAAACTCTAATCTAGATCTTCCACCACAAAATGATGGTCAAGGTATTAGAATTGTTATTCCTAAGATGACCGAAGAAAGAAGAAAAGAGTTAGTAAAACAAGTTAATAAATTAGAAGAAACTGCAAAAGTTGGCATTCGTAATGTTAGACGTGACGCTAATGAAAAAATTAAAAAGCTTGGTCTAACTGAAGATGATGAAAAAGGTTACTTAGATGATGTTCAAACTTTAACTGATAAGAAGATTAAAGAAGTTGAAAATCATACAGCTAAGAAGAACGAAGAATTAATGCATATCTAGTTTATTTTACCCCGCAAGGGGTATTTGCAGGCATGGTTTAATGGTAGAACACCGGCTTCCCAAGCCGTTAGTACGGGTTCGATTCCCGCTGCTTGCTCCAATAAAAATCATATACGTAAGTATTTAAAATATCAATATTTATCATGCTTTAATAAGTTATTAAAGCTTCCTGGAGCAATACCCAAGAGGCTGAAGGGGCGGGCTTGGAAAGCTCGTAGGCCGTAACAGGCGCAAGGGTTCAAATCCCTTTTGCTCCGCCATTTTTTTGATATTTAACCAGCAAGTTATAAGTCGGAATGTAGCTTAGCTTGGTAAAGCGCTAGCTTCGGGAGCTAGAGACCATGGGTTCAAATCCCATTATTCCGACCACGCGGCCATGGCGGAATTGGTAGACGCGTACGTTTGAGGGGCGTATGGATTTATCCGTGTGAGTTCAAGTCTCATTGACCGCACCAATTTATAAATAACATTTTGATAAATTAATTTCAAAATGAATAATATAAGTCCGAGAAATCGGGCTTTTTTATTATAAAAATTGTGCTTTTTAAACAGCGTACAAAAAAGAAGTAATTGATGATTCTATTAGCCTCAAAATAGCAATGACATAAGGTTAAATTTTCTACCAAAAAAACAATAATTTTTAAGGTTGTGCTATAATGAATTTAACTATAATTATTAAGATATACTATATTCCACAAAATGACTGATAATCTAGCATGACGGCAAATAATTTGATATAATATATATGCCAACCCCAAAA
>CALUXJ010000020.1 GCA_944324725.1 uncultured Acholeplasmatales bacterium | reverse complement strand
ATTAAAGACCAGACCTTTTGGTTAAATCTTTAATCGGGTTTTATTTTTTATAGACTGTTTATTATTTCACAGCCCCTATTTTTTGGCTTTATAAAGCTAAATAATAATTATTTTTGTCACTAAAACAAATATCTATTTCTTTACCTTTAATGATATTTTTAGTTTGAATAAATTCTAAGTCTACCCAATCAGAAACTAAAATTTGATCAGTCCCATCAACTTTTGTTTCTACAACTATTTCATAAGGAATATCCTTTAACATTTTAGCGACTGTTACGTCTACCTTGTGAATCTCAGCAATTTTGGCTTTAATATATTCTTTTTGTTGCATTTTTAATTTTAGTTTATTAATTCCTAAATATCTTTTTATCATAAAGAAAAGTGCGATACCAATTAAAAAGATACCAAAAATTACCATCAGTAGTAATACAGCTAGATTATTTGCTACTAGACCATAAACTAGGCCAATTATTACAAGTATTATTCCGATTAATAATAAAGGTAAAAAATTTTTATTTCGACAGATTAACATAGGTCACCTAATTTCCTAATTTAATTTCAAAAAGTTTAATTTCTAAAGGCTCTAATAATATTTCTAAGTCAATATTGTGCATATTGATATTTTTTTCTTCATAGTGATAGTCTGGATGAGAAGCTACTTTTAACAAATCCTGAATAGCCGAATCAAGATTGATATAAGTATCAATAACTGGTTTACCAGAATCTAACCATTTGTCATAAGGACAACCGTAGCTTTTATTAACTGCAAAACTATGAATTTTAGCTTTGGTATAGTTAGTTTGATAGTGGAAACTAATTCGTTTCTTTGCTTTATTTACAAAAGGTGAGTAACGATCAAATAATGGTACATTAAAAATATCGCTATCGCAAAGGCTATCATTAGGATGTTCATAATTATGCAAAATCAATACTAAATGATTCCGCTCTTTATTAGCAGTTAAGATATAATTTGCCCCCTTGGCCAATACTTCATTTTGCATTTTAGCCAAAAAAGCGAGAGCGTGTAAATTAGGTTTAGGAATACCATTTTTATAGTATAATCCTGTTCCGCCAGAAAAGTAATTAATATCAGCAAGAGTTTCTTCAAAATCGGATAGACGATAGTAAGTTAGACTCAAGGCATTACCGATGTTATCAATGACATTTTTGAGGATAAAATCCGCCATATATATAGTATCGTGCAAGATGTTATAGTGACTAATTGTCATACCGTATTGGGTTATCAGGATAGGTATATTAATATTATTGTGATGAATGAAGTTATTAATGTTAGTCAAAAATTTTTGCATGACATTAGGGTCAGTGTTTGGCTTGGTATAAGGTACAGATTTGAAACCTTTACCTTTAATAGAATAAGTATCAATAATATCCCAATTAGCATCTGTATAGTGCTCTAACGCTAAGTAATCAGGTAGACAAAGATTTTCTCTAGTCCATAAAATGAAGTTTTTAAACCAGTCGTAGCGTTTTGTTGTAATAGGCATCATTTCAGGTGAGGTAATTTGAAGTTGGGCATTAATTTTTTTAATTGTGAAAAATGTTTCTTTGTAAAATTGATAGAAATCCTGGTCGTTATTAAAGCCCATATTTTTACTTTCCGGTTGTCGCCAAGGAATAAAAAGCCATTTTTTTACGCTTTCTATAGTATAACGTTCAATAATATGATTAAAGAAAGTAGTTAACAATAAAACCCATTCCTCCATCTTGTTAGGCATAGAGGTATTATACTCATCGGCAAAGATTGTTTTATTGCGGTCTTTGGCTATAACACTAGGCATAAAGGTTAAAGAGATAATAGGAATTAAATCCTGTGACAAAATATAATCGAGAACCTCATTAATTAAATTAAAGCGGAAAAGTAATTTGCCATTTTTATTACGGGAACAAAAATACATACCATCGGATAAGATACCCATTAACGAAACATATTTAATGTTCAATCGTTTTTTAGCATCAACAATTGCTTTTCTAATGTCCTCATAGGCTAGATTGCGTGCATTATTTATAGCCACAACACTAGTGGCAGGGTTGTTTTTTAAAATAAGAAGTGCTTCTTGATGTTCACTAGCCTTGATTAAAATATTTTCATAAATATTTTCTTGAAGCTGTTTATCAGTTTCTTCATTCATATTACCTATAATATCTTCTAAAGAAATATTTTCTTTGTTGTTTAATTCTTCACTATAGTTTAGTCCGTCATCCTTACGATTTTTACGGGTTTCACTAGGTAGCTCATTATATTGTTGTTTATAAGCTCTAAGAAAGGCGTGATTAGAAGCAAAACCATTTTTAAGAGCGATATCAATAATAGGTAAATCAGTATTTAATAAATCATTTAAGCTATGCTTTAATCGTACTTGATCATAATACTCTGTAAAATTCAAATTTAGGTTTTTCTTAAATAAATTAGATAAATAGGGAATAGAAAAGCCAAATTCATTAGCCAATTCATTTAATGAGAGATTATTTTTATAGTTTTGTTCAATATAATCAATTATTTCATCCATTTTAGTTTGTTGACTAACATTAACAATTTTAGTAGTTGGGAAGTCCTGAACCAACTCAGCTAGAATAGAATATGCATAAGAATAGGCTTTAATCATAGAAAAATTATTTTTAAAGTAATCACTTACTAGATAAGTACAAATACGTATTAAATTAAGAAAGACGGATTTATTAGAATATTCTAAAGAATTACAATAAAAACCAATGGTGGCAGTTTTATCATCTAAATTTAAAAATTTTCGTCTCAATATTATGGAGGCAATAATGCCATTAGAGTTAGTGATTTGGTAGGATTCTAGCCTGTTAATTAAAACTATTTCATTTTTAGTAAACTCATAGTTTTTATTATTTAAATTAAATTTTGCACTTCCTTTAAGGCAAAGTAAAATCTCTAAATCATTATGGTTTTCTCTGATTAAATTTTCATTTTGAGATAGCCGTACTAATAACGGTGAGTTATAAAATTCTATATTTTCCATGTATAAATTTTAACATAAGCCTAGTTTTAATGCAATAAAATTGACATTGTAAAACTATTTCTTTTAATATATGAAGAATTTTAATGTGTAAACCATTTATATTGTTTGTTTTTTAAGATAAAAGCCTTTTTAACATTTTTATGAAAACGTTTCACTTAATAATTTTCAATAAAATAAAAAGAATTAAAATTGTGTGTTTACATATTATATATTAAAATTAAGCTACGAAATAGGAAAGGAGAAATTGTATGGCTAATCAAGTTGGCGAATTAATTTTTGAAGCTAAACATATGCATAAAGAATTTGGCCCAACCATCGCACTTAAGGATGTTGATTTTACACTAAGACGTGGCGAAATTAGAGGACTTATTGGTGAAAATGGTTCTGGTAAATCGACCATCATGTCCATCGCAGCTGGAATGCAGCCTACGACATCGGGGGAGATGTTTTATAAAGGTGAAAAATGGGCACCTAAAACAATGCTAGAAGCCCAAAACGCTGGTATTGCGATGATCCTACAAGAATCAAATACTATCCCTGGTGTAACAGTGGCAGAAAACTTATTTGCTGGACGAGAAAAAGAATTTTCTCATTTCGGTATTATGAATATGAATAAGATGTATGCTGCCGCAGATAAGGTTTTAGAAAAATTTGGCATTACCAATATTAAAGGTAGCACAAAGATTAATTCGTTATTGTTTGAAACGAGAAAATTGATTGAGATTATCAGAGCAATGGAAAAAAATCCGGAAATTCTCGTTGTTGATGAAACTACGACTGCCTTGTCATTTGAGGGAAGAGAATTACTATATAAAATAATTCACGAAATGACCGAAAAAAATAATAAAGCAGTTGTCTTTATCTCGCATGATTTGGATGAAATTATGCAACATTGTACAGATGTTACGGTTTTGCGTGATGGTGAGATAATTGCCACCTTACCAAAGACAGAATATGATGCTAAAAAAATAAGAACATTAATGGTTGGTAGGGACATTGGGGATGCTTATTATAGAGAAGATTTTGTTCCTAGTTGTGAAGAAGAGGTAGAATTGGAGTTTAAAGATGTTAATTTCTTTAGCATTAAAAACTTTAATTTACAACTTCATAAAGGTGAAATAGTCGGAATCGGTGGTCTTTCTGATTGTGGTATGCATACTATTGGTCATTTAGGCTATGGTGAAGCTAAACCCCAAAGTGGACAAATATTACGTAAGGGTGTGCCAATAACTAGTCCCAATAAGGCTATTAGCTTAGGTGTTGGTTATATCAGTAAGGATAGAGATAAAGAAGCTTTAATTCTTGAAGCCTCTGTCAAGGAAAATATCTTGCTCCCATCCTTAGATTGCATTTCTCATTTCACGTTCATTAATCCACTTGAGGAAAATAAGATTTGTGAGGAACAAATTAAAAATTTGAGTATTAAGTGTTATAGTAAAAATACTTATGTAGCCAAATTATCAGGTGGTAATAAACAAAAAGTATCATTTGCTAAATGGATTGCTAATGATTCTAATGTTATCATTATGGATTGTCCTACTAGAGGTGTCGATGTAGCGGTTAAACAGGCCATGTATCGGATAATTGACAATATGAAAAAACAAGGTAAAGCTATCTTGTTAATTAGTGAGGAATTAGCTGAATTAATTGGTATGTGTGATCGAATTTTAATTATGAAGAACTTCAATGTGGCTAAAGAATTTACTAGAAGTGCTGATTTAAAAGAAGTCGATATCATAGATTATATGTTATAGGAGTGAATAAGTAATGACTAATATTTTAGACAAAATTAAAGCTTTTGATTTTAAACGTTATTTTAAAGACCACGCCTATTCAATTGTTGCTTATTTAGGTTTAATAGCGGTTCTAATTGTTTTTACCATTTTACCTCCAATCGTAACAGGAGCTAATATTTGGAGTAAGTTAAGTCTTCAAATTACTATTGAACAGATTACGGTTTACATGATTTTGGCATTAGGTGCGACAATGATTTATTCCATGGGTAGTATGGATATATCAGTTGGTTATCAGGTAGCTGTTTATTGTACCCTATTTATCATTATAAGCAATGCAGCAAATAGTTTAATTTTAGGTATACTAGTTGTTTTAGTATTAGGGCTTATTTGTGCCGTTTTTAACGCTGTTGTTGGTACATACATTAAGCTTCCTACCGTTATGTCATCTGTAATTTTGATGCAAATGTTTAGAGGTATAAATCAACTATTCTTCACTGATAGCAGTATTGTATCTTATGCCCTCAACATAGATTTATCATTAGTTTCATCTACTTGGTTTAGAGTTTTATCAATGGTAATTTTAGCTATTATAGCTTGTTATATTCTTAACTTTACTAAAGTTGGTAAACGAGCTAAGGCTATTGGTGCTAATAAAAGAGCAGCTGCTCAAGCAGGCTCTAAAATGTTATTAACACGTATCTCTGCTTATGGTGTATTTAGTATATTCTTAGTTATTGCCAGTATTTTCTTAGTAGCAAGAACTAATAGTATTGGTGAATCTGATTCAGCAAGTTTCCAAATGGATATCATGATTATGCTACTTATGGGTGGTATGCCATTAAGCGGTGGTATGAAGACTAAAATCAGTTGTGCCGTATGTGGTTGTTTAACGTATACATTATTAAATAGAGGTTTGGGATTATGCCGTTGCCCAGCCGAATATATTACTTTAATAAAGGCAATTATTTTCTTAGCTATTGTAATAATTACATGTCGTAAACCAGGGGTTGTATTACCTCGGTAAAAAAATAAAAAAAAGGAAGGAATTAAATATGAACAAATTATTAAAAACATTAGGTATTGCCGGTATGGCAGCAGTTTCTACTTTCGCTCTAGCATCTTGTGATGGTACTAATAGCGATAAGCCAATGATTACCATTGGTTGTTATATGACACGTGGTAACACATATGAATCTTTAATTAATTACTTAGATTCAATTAAGGATGATTTAAATTTTGAATATGAAACGGTATTAGTTTCTCAGACTGATGCGAATGCTAACTTATCTGAATTCCAAACAAGATTAGAAGCTGGTAGTAAAGCGATCATTACTATGATGGATAACTCTTCTGAAAACACTAAAGCCATTCTTGATGCTTGTAAGTCTGCCGATGCTTATTTAGCAGGTTGGCAATTAGACTTCAATAACTCTCGTAATACTCCAGAAATTATGAATGATGATCATTTCTTAGGTACAGCAACAGATGGTGATGTTGATGGTAAGGGCTTAGGTGAGTATTTCTTCTATCAATTAGTTGCTTCAGAAAATCGTAACATTGTTTTAACTCGTACTCCAGTTTATGCTTATCCTACTGGCAAACAAGCTACTGATGAATTTAAACGTTTGGCAGATGCTTATAACGAAGAACATCCAGATGATCAATTTAACATCATTTATGCTAATGCTAAAGAAACAGGTTCTGAAGATTACTCTTACGATATGGGCTTTGGTGGTGCTTTAGCAGCTACTGAATTACAAAAATGGGTTGCTGAAGGTTGTGATGCCATCGTTGCTGTTAACTCTTTAGCTAATCGTATTTACCCAACATTAAGTTCTGAAGGTCAAGCTGACAATATTGATTTATATACAGTAGGTTGGGATGAAGGTATTCTTCCTTACTTTGGTGAAGATAAGACTATTAAGACTGAAGGTCAATCTTGTGTTGAAACTATCGTTTATCCATTAATTATGTGTTTAAATGCAATTAGAGGCTGTGAATTTACTGATATTCCTGAAAGCGGTGCAGATGGTATGGGGAAATTTGTAATCGGTCAAAGAATTATGGTTGATTCTGATGCTGATATTGCAGCTGGTGCAGAAAATTGTATGATTTATAGTGGTGATTATTCAGCTTCTAGAGCTTTAATTTCTGGTGAAGATTTAGTTGCTTATTTAGGAAGCTCTGAAGGGGCAAGCTGGGCTAAATTAAAAGGCTTAATTGACTCTTGGGATGAAGAATACGTTTTATATCGTCAATAATTTTTGTTAAAAAACAATAATAGGAGGATAAAATGGAGGCTAATAAAATATTTAATAAAAGAAATGCCAAACTAGCTGGTTCTAAAGTTTTTGCAACTATCATTTTTCCTTTAATAATGTATGCTATTATGGCCATTATTTGTGCCGCTAATGGAATAACTTATAATTTATTCTCCTTTGATACAATTCGCAATATCATTATGAATACGGGCTATATGGCAGTAGTAGCTTTAGGTATCGCCTTCCAATTAAAATATGGTCGTTATGATTTTACTGGTGGTGCGATATTGGTAGTTGCTGCTACCATTTCCGCCCTAATTGTTTCCCAGTTTAATCTTAATATGTGGGTTTTAATTATCATTAGTGTTATTGTTGGTATAGCTTTATCTGTTTTAAATAGTGTTGTTTATGTTTTTGCTAAGGTGCCAATTCTAGTATGTTCTTTAGCAATGGGCTATGTAATTGAATCAATAGGAGCCTTCGTTTCAGGTGGTAAAACAATTAATATTATTGGTTTCCCAGATATGAATGGGTTTGGTTATTTCCCTTGGATTTTAGTACCACTTATTCTAGCTTTAGCTTTGAATTTCTTTTATGGTCATTTTACTATCGCTGGTCGTCAATCAAAGTTATTACAACAAAATCAATTGGCAGCGGTAAACATTGGTATTAATGAAAAGAAAAATGTTATTATTTGTTATGTTGTGTCAGGAGCTATGTTTGGTTTAGCTGGGGCAATTTATGCTGCTCAAAACCAAATCACTCCAACTAGTCAACCACTAACTACAGTTACGACCTTATTTGCAAATATCGTTCCATCATTAGTAGGTTTATTCTTATCACGTTTTATAGATGATGGTTTAGGTACCTTTATTGGGGCTTTAACAATTGCTATCTTATATTACGGCTTATCATTATTAGGTCACCCAAATGATGGTATAAGGGTAATTTGCTTTGCAACATTCTTATTAATCTTTGTTTTCTTTAGTGGTTTTTATGACCAAATATGTCATTTGTTTAAATATTTGCTATATAAGCTCAAACGCAAAAGGAACTTACCGGCAACGGAAGCGTAATTTATTGGCAGGTTGCTAAGCAGCCTGCCTATTTTTTAAGAGGTTTTTATGAAATTATTAATTGATGTTAACCAAAAAACATATCCTTATAGTAAGAATTGGCAGTTTGGGGTTGGTAATGATCATGCTTATACCATAACGCGAAAAGATGTTTGTGAATATTTAAAATATGTTCATTCGGAGTTGGGTTTTAAATACCTTCGTTTTCATGGTATTTTTGATGATGATATGCATATTTATCAACGTCTAAGTGATTTTCCTTTATTTAGTAAAATGCCTAAAGCTAAAGATGTTGTAGAAATTAATTTTAAACAAGTAGCAGTGGTACTTGATAATATTTTAGAAGCTGGTTTTAAACCATTTGTAGAGCTATCCTTTATGCCTAGGGCTTTAGCTAGTAAGAAAATAGTTGGCTTTCACTATCAAAATAATATTACTCCACCAAAATCTTATAGACGCTGGCAAGAATTTATTAAGTTATTTATAGAATTTATTATTGCTAGATATACTTTAGAAGAAGTAAAGACTTGGTATTTTGAGGTTTGGAATGAACCAGATATTCAAATTATTTTCTTCCGGGGTAGTCAAGAAGAGTATTTTAAGCTATATAAAATGACCGCCAAGGCAATTAAAAGTGTCAGTCCAGAATTAAGAGTCGGTGGTCCTTCAACTTCTGGTTGTTTATGGATTGAAGATTTTGTTAATTTTTGTCAAAAAGAAAAGGTTCCTTATGACTTTGTTTCAACACACCATTATCCAGGTGATGGATTTGGTAATAATTTTGGCCCAGAAAGATTTAAAGAAATTAGAGAAAAGATTTTAAAAATGGCCAAAGAGGGTGGAACTGTCAGTGAAGCTATGCGTGACTTTTTCTTTCATCCCGAAGAATATAAAAATTATCCAGCTGATATTTTAGTAGAAAAAGACAAACGTTTAAGAGAACTTGTTAAGGAAAAACCCATATTTATTAGTGAGTGGAATGTTTTAGCTGTTTATGCTGCCCCTTTACAGGATGAAAAAATGGCTGCGAGCTTTATTATTAAAAATTGTCTAGAAACTAAAGATATTTGCGATGGTCATATGTTCTGGTGCTTATCAGATTTCTTTGAAGAACAGTTTTTAATTCACAAACCATTTCATGGTGGTTTTGGTTTGTTAAATAATGATGGGATTCCTAAGCCAAATTTTTACGCGTTTAAAATTTTGAGCCAACTTTATCCAAAACGTTTTGATGTAAGTACTGATTATGTTAAGTGTTCTTGTTTTAAGGATGGTAATAAGTTGCAAATTCTCTTATACAATTTTGATTTTGATTATAATAAAAGAGAGGAACATAACCTTACTTTAGTTATAAATGCTTCAGTTAAGATAGCTAAAGTTAGTTATATCAACGATAATTATACGAATCCCAAACAAGAATGGAAAAAACTTGGTTCGCCTGCTGTTTTAAGCAAAGCAGAAATTGATTTAATTAAGGACAATAGTACCTTAAAAGCTATACCATTACCATTTTATCTACAAAATGGACAAACCAATTTAAATGTTAGTCTATATACTAATGATGTAGCTTTAATTGAAGTTGAGTTAGGAGAGATAATGTGAATTATGGTAAACCCTTTAATTTAGATGCTAAGGCCATTAAGTGGGTAGAAGATACACTAGCAAATTTAAGTGTAGAAGAAAAAATTAAACAATTATTTATTGATATGGCAGCACCAGTACCAGAACCAATAGTACAAAGGCTAGTAGAATCTCATGCCTATGGTGGTTTGCGTTATATGAATCAAGAACCAGCTAAGGTAAAAGAGTTATTAAATTTATATAAAAAATATAGCAAAGTACCACTTATTGTTGCGGCTAATACAGAAGCTGGTGGCAATGGCGCCTGTGTTGGTGGTACGGAAATTGGGCAAGAGCTTAAGGTTGCGGCTACTAATGATAAGAAATATGCCTATGAATTAGGAAAAGTTTCTGCTTTAGAAGCCAAGACCGTTGGTTGTAATACCGTTTTTGCCCCAATTGTCGATATTCATAATAATTGGCATAATCCAATTATTGCCACTAGAACCTTTGGACATGATGCCAAAAAGGTTGCAGAATTTAGTAAAGAGTATTTAAGAGCTTGTCACGAATTAAAAGTGGCCTCTGTTTGTAAACATTTCCCAGGGGATGGTATGGATGAAAGAGATCAACATTTAGCTAATTCCATTAATTCCCTATCTTGTGCCGACTGGGATAAGACTTATGGGTATGTTTACCAAGAAATGATTAATAACGGGGTAGAAGGCATTATGATTGGTCATATTTGCCTACCTAGTTATGAAAAATATTTTAACCCTAATATTGAACAAGATGGTTATTTACCGGCCACTTTAAGCCCATACATCGTTAGTAATTTATTACGAGAAAAGTTAGGCTTCAATGGATTAATTATTACAGATGCTAGCCATATGGTAGGCATGACTGGCCGGATGGCTAGACGTGATATTGTACCAACTTCCATTAAGATTGGCTGTGATATGTTCCTATTTTATAATGATTTTGAAGAAGATATTAATTATGTAAAAAAGGCGTTAGATAGCGGTTATTTAAGTATGGAACGTCTTGATGAGGCAGTTAGAAGAATTTTAGCCTTTAAAGCCCATTTAGGTCTACATGAAGGTTATCAAGATATAGATTTATCTAATATTGGCTTACTAGAAAATAAGAATATTGCTCTAGAAGTGGCTGATAAAGCTATTACGCTAGTTAAATATAAAGACCAAGGTGTATTACCACTAACTAGTAAAAAATATAAGAATATTTTATTACTTCATCATGATATATCTAATCCGTTTAACTCTTATATTACTAATAAAAATAGTAAAAAATATTATGAAATAGTAGCTGATGAATTAACAAAAGCAGGCTTTAATGTAGAAATTTATACACCAGTTTTAGAGCAATTAAAAAAAGCAAGTGACGATGAAGTTCGTACTATTATGAATAAGCTTTATACTTCTAAATCAGCAATTAGCACTATAACTGATAAATATGATTTAATTATTCATCTAGCTAATGTACCAGGTAATGGGGTTGTTCAAAGAATTGATTTTGCTCTAACTAAGGGGGCTATCGATATTCCTTGGTATGTACACGAATTACCAGTAATTTTTATTTCTGTTAATTGCCCGTTCCATTTATTTGATGTACCACAGGTTAGAACATATATCAATTGTTATGATGCCAATGATTACACTATGGCAAGCTTAGTCAGCAAATTATTAGGTGAGTCTGAATTTAAAGGTGTATCACCAGTAGATGCTTTTTGTGGTTGTGAGGATACTAAATGGTAAAGAAGATTATTTTTATTGACTCTGATGGTACAGTTATAGACTCTATGACCTTAAAGCATGAAAGATGTTTTGGCCCAGCTTTGATTGAAGTGTATCATTTAGAAAATTATAAGGCCGATATCTTACACCAATGGGACATTATTAATTTATATTCTTTAACGCGCGGAATTAATCGCTTTGATGGTCATTATGCTATTTTGGAATATATTAATAACAAGTACCAAAAGATTAGCTTTTTAGAAAATTTTAAAGAGTGGTTAGATACTACCACAGCTAAGGCTAATCAAAATTTGGCTGATTATATTGCTTCTGGTCATGCCGAATTAAAACCAGTTCTCGAGTGGTCCAATCTAACCAATAAAAAGATTGTAGAAGAACAAGAGAATGTTAAACCCTTTGAGGCCGTTCTCAAAGTTATGCCAGCCTTAGCGAAGAAGTTTAAACTAATAATTATTTCTTCCGCTAATAATAAGGCCGTTATGCATGAATGGGAAAAATTTGGCTTACTACCTCTAGTTAGTGAGGTTTGTACACAGGAGATGGGGTCTAAGGCGGAGTGTATTAAAAAAACTTTAGCTAAAGAAATAGGAGCAGAAGCTATTATGCTAGGTGATGCCTTAGGTGATTTAGAGGCGGCTACTAAAAATGGCATTTCATTTTATCCTATTGTCCCTCGCTTTGAAGATAAGTCGTGGTTAGATTTTTTAAATAATTATAGTGAAAAATTTTATTATGGTACTTACAAAGAAGTTGAAAAAGAATTAATTAATAAATTTATTAAAGTTTTAGAAGAGGAGAATTAAAAATGGCTAATAAAATGTTATATCCACGTAACACTTTAACTAGACAAGTAATCGATTTAAGTGGCATGTGGAAATTTAGCTTCGATTTTGCTGAAAATGGTGAAGAAAATGGATATCCTACTCAAGGTTTAAAAGACTATATTGAGATACCTGTTCCAGCTAGCTACAATGATTTCTTTACCGATAAAAAATATAAAGAATATTGTGGTGATGTTTGGTATGAACAAGAATTTTATGCCGATAAATCTTGGCAAGATAAGGATGTCGATATTCGTTTCTTTGCGGCTATTCACAAGGCTACCGTTTGGTTCAATGGTGAAAAAGTAGCTTACCATAATGGTGGTTTTACCCCTTTTACAATTAATATTAATAAGCTACTTAAATATGATGGTGTTAATAAAATAGTTGTCAAATTAAACAATGTCCTAGATAATACTACCCTACCATCAGGTGAATATAAGGTTTTAAAGGATGGTAGAAAAATATCTAATCCATATTTTGATTTTTTCAATTATGGAGGGTTAATTAGACCGGTTAAATTAGTTATAACCCCAAAGTCTTCTGTTGTCGATGTTACCCTTAATCATGTCCTTACTAATACAGGCAGTATTACTTATTATGATGTAGAACATGTTGGTCAAGGTGAAGTATTGGTTGAAGTTTATGATCAAAATCAGGAAAAGGTAGCCTTCTCTAAAGGGGCTAAAGGTACCCTAGAAATTCTTAATACCAAACTTTGGGAAGTACGCAATGCCTATTTATATCACTTTGTATTTAAGCTTATTCAAGGTGAAAAGCTTTTAGATGAATATTATTTAGATTGTGGTATTAGAACGGTCAGTGTTAAAGGTAATAGAGTTTTAATTAATAATAAACCAGTATATTTTAAAGGCTTTGGTAAGCATGAGGATGCTGATTTTACAGGTCGTGGTTATAATCTTGCTTGTGCTAAACGGGATTTTGAACTAATGAAATGGTGCGGAGCTAATAGCTTTAGAACTAGTCATTATCCATATAGTGAAGAAATCTTACAATTAGCAGAGAGTGAAGGCTTCTTAGTTATTGATGAATTAGCTGCCGTAGGCATGTTAAAGTCAACAAGAAATGCTGTTGATGCAGCCAATAAGGATTTGAAAATTGAATCTTATTTTGAACAAGAAGTGGTTAAGAAGTACACTTTACCTAACCACCTTGAGGCTTTAAGGGAACTAGTTGCCAGAGATAAAAACTACGCTTGTGTGGTAATGTGGTCTTTATTTAATGAACCAGATGCCGTAAGCTCTGATGATTGTATACCTTACTTTGAGCAAGTATTTAATCTTTGTAAGGAATTAGATATCCAACAAAGACCACGTTCCTTTGCTCATATTATTGCTTCTAGTCCAACTAAATCTAAAGTTAGCTATTTATGTGATGTAATTATGCTAAATAGATACTACGGTTGGTATATCATGGGTGGCGCTGAATTAGATGATGCGATGCTGGCCTTAGATGCTGAGCTTAGCGAATGGGATCAAAAGGGAAAGCCAGTCATGTTTACGGAATATGGCACTGATACATATATGGGCTTAACGAAGTTACCATCTGTTATGTGGACTGAAAATTATCAAGTTGAATATTTTGAAAAATATCATGAAGTGTTTGATAAACATCCATCTATTATTGGTGAACAAGTTTGGAATTTTGCCGACTTCCAAACAACGGAAGGTATTATCCGGGCTGATGGTAATAAGAAAGGAATTTTTACCCGGTCTCGTCAACCAAAGATGGCTGCTTTTGAATTAAGAAGACGTTGGTTAAGCTTACCAACTGATTATAAAGGAGATATGAAATAATGAAAATGACATTTAGATGGTATGGTTTAAATGATCGTGTTAAATTAGACTATATCAAACAAATTCCAGGAATGACAGGTGTTGTTACAGCTCTTTATTCTGTACCTGTTGGTGAAGTATGGCCTGAAGAAGAGTTCAAGGCTTTAAAAGCGGAAGTAGAAAAACATAATTTAGAATGTGAAGTTATTGAATCTGTACCGGTATCTGAAGATATTAAATTAGGTAGAGGGGACTATAAGCGGCACATTGAAAATTTCAAAGAAAATATAAGAATGTTAGGTCGCAATGGCGTTAAGGTTATTTGCTACAACTTTATGCCAGTCTTTGACTGGACTCGTTCCCAATTAGATCACAAATTATCAGATGGCAGTGAAGCTTTAGTTTATTATGAAGAAGATGTAGCTAAACTAGATCCAACAAAATTATCTTTACCAGGTTGGGATTCTTCTTATAAACCAGAAGAAGTAAAAGAATTAATTAAAGCTTATCAGGAATTAGGTGAAGAAGGCTTATGGCATAATTTAGAGGTTTTCTTAAAAGAAATTATTCCAGTCGCTAAAGAAAGTGGCATTTTAATGGCTATTCATCCTGATGATCCTGCTTGGCCTATTTTTGGTATCCCAAGAATCATAACAACAGAAGCTAATATTGATCGTTTCTTAAAATTAGTTGATGAAAAAGAAAATGGTTTAACTTTATGTTCAGGTTCTTTAGGTACTAGAAAAGAAAATGATATGGTTAAACTAGTTAAAAAATATGTAGCAATGGATAGAATTCATTTTGCTCATATTAGAAATATTAAACTAGTAGGAGATCATTCTTTTGAAGAATCAGCTCACTATTCTAAATGTGGCTCTCTTGATATGGTTGGTATGGTTAAGGCCTATCATGATGCTGGCTATACTAAATATATTAGACCAGACCATGGACGGATGATTTGGGATGAAGATGCTAAACCAGGTTATGGTCTTTATGATAGGGCCTTAGGTGCTATGTATATTACAAGTATCTGGGAAACTCTAGATTACGTTTCTAAAAAGTAATACTTAACTCTTTTTGAGTTTAAAAGATAGCTATTACCTTGAGCTATCTAAATAAAAAAACGGCTCTATAAGCCGTTTTTCTTTTTATTCAATCATAATTGTCTTGCCCTTAGGAGCTTCAAGAGAAGCCTTAGGAACACTGATAGTTAATAAACCATTGTTAAGCTTTGCGTTAACCTTTGATTTATCAATATTACCGACATAATAACTTCTTTCTAAAGTAGAATAAGTTCTTTCTTGGTGAATATATTTGTGTTTCTTATCTTCCTTATTTTCAGAATGTTTTGCAGAAACAGTCAAATAACCATCATCATAGTCAACTACGACTTCATCTTTGTTAAAGCCAGGAACCTCAACATCAATTTCATAGCCGTTTTCAACCTCACGAATATCGGATTTCATATCATACTTAGCTGGTTTGAAGAAATCATCAAAGAAGTTATCCATTTCATCAAAAATACTTAAAGCATTATTGTTTCTCATAAATATCAACTCCTTCAAATTTTATTGATTACTCAATGCTTATTGTACTAACACGTTTATCTTCAGGTTTCTTTAAATAGATACTTACTACTAAGACACCATCGTTTAACTTAGCAGAAATGTGATCTTCATTTAAATCACCAAAATAGATAGAACGTTTCTTAGCTCTTAAAGAACGCTCTTTAATTACATAATTAATGTGTTCTTTATTCTCGACAGCTTTATGCTTAGCAGAAATGTTAAGATAACCACCATCGAAGTTTAAAGAAATCTCGTCCTTACTGAAACCAGGAAGGTTAGCATATACCTCATACATATTATCCTTCGCTATAACATCAATAGGAAAAGAATCTTTATTATCAACATTGTTTAATACATTATACCAAAAATCATTATACATAATTTGAACCTCCTTTGGCAGTCTTTATATCTCTCTGCCAATTACACTTATAGTATACTCTTTATTTTGGCAATGTCAATAGTAAAGTGCCAAAAAATTTAAAAAAATAAAAAAGTGGTCTTAAACCACTTAATTACTATTAGTTATAAAGGCATTAGCTCCTATGATACTGCCGGCTTTAATATATGTATTACCACCTAAAATAGTAGCATTAGCGTAAATGATAACATTATCCCCAATAGTAGGATGTCTTTTAATATCTTTTACTTGGGAAACATCATTTAGCCATTTAGCGCCAAGCGTTACGCCTTGATAGATACGAACATTATCGCCAATAACAGCAGTTCCACCGATAACGACCCCGGTTCCGTGATCAATACAAAAATAATTGCCGATGGTGGCAGCAGGGTGAATATCTACTTGTGTTTTACGGTGAGCATATTCGGAAATTAGTCTAGCGGTTAATTTGTAATCCATTTGATAGATTTCATGAGCTATCCTATAATAGGTTATAGCTTCAAGACCAGGATAACATAAAACTGCCTCTTGTTTTGATAGCACAGCCGGATCACCATTCATGATAGCAGTAATATCCTTTTCTAAAGTTTCTCTGATAGTAACAAGACTAGCAAAAAAACGTTCGACATCGGTAGGAATAAGTATTTTTTCTAAAAGATGTCTTACTTCCAACTCTAAACTATCATACTTAGTAATATCATCATAGAAGTAGCCAAAGTATAAAAATTTACGACAAATTTTAGCAAAGTATAAGACATCAAAAACTTTTATATCTTCCTTAATGCAGGACTTTGTTACAGCTTCTTTAAGTGTCATCTTATTTATATAAGGTAGTTGATAAATAACGTTCTCCACTATCAGGATTAATAATTACTACCTTATCTCCTTTCTTTAAACCAGCTTTTAACGCTAATACCAAGTTCGCTCCAGTACTAATTCCTACCATTAGTCCTTCGAGTGTTGGGAAAAGCTTAGCCATTGCGTAGGCTTCTTCACTAGTTATAGTATAGATTTTATCAATTAGACTAGTATCGAGAATATCCGGTTTAAAGCCCGCACCAATACCTTCGATTTTATGTGGACCTTTAATACCTTCGGTTAAAAAAGGACTAGTTGCTGGTTCCCCGGAAATAATTTTAATATTTGGGTTTTGTTCTTTTAAATAACGACCAGCCCCGGTAACGGTACCACCTGTACCAATAGCCGCAATAAAATGGGTAATGTCAGGTAAGTCATGATAAATTTCTGGTCCAGTTGTTTTGTAGTGAGCTTGGACGTTAGCTTTGTTTTTGAATTGATTAACAATAATGGAATTGGGATTTGCATTATGGTATTCATTACAAGCGGCAAGGGCACCTCCCATACCAGTTTCTTTGGAAGTCAAAACTAATTTAGCCCCATAAGCTTGCATCAAAATGCGTCTTTCTAAGCTCATACTTTCTGGCATAAAGATAATTAGCTTATAGCCTAGTTGAGCACAAAGCCAAGCTAAACCGATACCAGTATTGCCACTAGTAGCCTCTAATATTTCCGTATCCTTATTGATTTTCTTTTCTTCAATCAAGGTTTTAAGCATATAATAGGCAGCTCTATCTTTAATACTGCCACCAGGATTTTTACTTTCGAGCTTTAAATACACTTCACAATCTAAATTGAAATGTTTAGCAAAATTATTAAGTTTAACTAAAGGTGTGTTGCCAATTAAGGCAATTGGGTTATTATATAACATATTTTAGCCTCCTTTGCTAGATAATACCATAAGTTCATTTTAGACCCAAATAAAATGCTTAAAAGCCCAAACTTAAGGATAAATTTGGGCCAATTGATTAATTGTTTTTATTTTTGAGATAGTTTTTAATAGTTTCGTTTAAGTCTTTAAAGGCAGAAGGACTGACAGAAAAGTTTTTTAAACCAATCGCTAAAAACTGTTTAGTAGCGGCTGGAATAGCAGCTAGTTCACCACACATACTTAAATCTTTGCCGGTTTTGTTACAAAAGTTGACAACCTCTTTTAATTTGTTTTGTAAATCTTGAATTAATTTAGCGGGTATCTTTTTCGCTTTTTCCCGGTCGAGGTTATAAAGCTGCATCGAAAGATCGTTTGTACCGATGGAGAAGAAGTCAGCCTCCGTAAAATCATAAATATGTTCGAGGGCAGCCTTTGTTTCTAGCATCATACCAATCTTTAAAGGCATTTCATTATTTAGTTCATTTTTAAGACGTATAACCCAAGACTTAAGATAATTAAATTCCTCTTTAGTTTCAATCATCGGAAACATTATCTTCATCTTGCCATATAGATTAGCTCCGATAAAGGCTTTGATTTGATCCTCAAACATTTCTTTATTGTTAACATAATTGAGGAACCCTTTTTTATGGGTTTTAAGATAAGGAATTTGTTTGTCATCCCCCACATCAAAGCTTCTAAAACAAAAGGTTTTAGGACCCAAAGTTTTAACAGCTGAGGTATAGATGTTTAGTTGTTCCTGATAGGTGAGGGGTCTATTATTATGAATAAAAACAAATTCCGTACGATAAAGACCGATACCATCGAAACCATAGTTTTTAACCTTTTCAATCTCCTCATTACCAAACACATTAGCTAAAAGATTCATACCCGGATGTTCCGTTACTTCAAGATTTGGTAGTTGTTCCTTTAAAAGGGCAATTTCAGCTATTTGTTCGGGAGTGGGGTTTAAGACCAGATGTTTAGTCCTAGTATCTAAAATAATTTTTTGATGATTAGGAATGGCAATATTAGTAGTGACAAAAGGAATTTCTAATGTTCTCGCTAAGATAGCCCCATGGGATAGATAGCCTGCTTTTTTAGCAATAATACCCTGAATATATTTGACATGTTCTAGTAAAATAGAGGGTAAAAGCTCATCACAAACTAAAATAAAGGGTTCATTAGGAAAGGCATATTTATTATCGACTAAAATATTAATTAAGCGTTGGCTCATATCCTCTAAATCGTAAATCCGTTCTTGCAGATATTTACTATTAGAAGATAATAAGTCCTCTTTATATTTTTTGATAGTTTGGTAGAGAGCTGCTTCAGCGGTCAAACCATTTTCTTTGATTAAGGTACTGACGCCATTTTTTAAAAGGGGATCAGAAAGAATAAGTTTTTGAATAGTAAAATAGGGGCCATCCTGAGACTCTAAATCCTGTCCTGCTTTTTCCACTGCCTTATCAAAACGCTCTAATTCCCGGTTTTTATTATCAGACTTTAAGTTATAGGATGTATAATCAGTAACATGAAAAGTAGTAGCACAAGCATAACCTTCGGAGATAACGATTAAATCAGATGTCATTTTTTCACCGACCTTTTCTATATTTTAGCTAAAAATAAATAAGCCTTCAAGAAGAAGGCTTATCTTTCGATTATTTTTTCGATTTGACCAGCACTATTTAAGAAAATAGTTTTAGTACGATAACGTTCAAAGTTAGAAACAATGTTTAAGAATCTTTCGTCTGGTTGAATACGTTGTAATTTAATTTCTTTTAATAAATTTTCATCAATTCTTTCAACCTTAATACCTTTAACAATTATCTTTTCATTTTCCTTATTAATTGAGCCAAAATCAGTTAATACATAAACGTTAAGGATTTGACCTAAATAATAATTAATGGTGTGAATTTCATCAAGATTACCTTTAAAATAATATTTATTGTTACCTAAATGTAAGATAAAGAGCAAGCTTAAATCAACTTTAGTTTTATTTAAGATAGTGGCATTAATGACATTGCTGTTTTCATTTGCTGTATTTACTAAGCGTTTATCGGTAGTAAAGTTAATATAGAAGATGTAATAAGCTAAACCAAAGAAAACAACCATCATACCATAAGCTCCGAAGGTAGCAATTAATAGGTCATAGGTAAAGTGGATAGAAGTGATAATGCCATAAACTAGGCAAGCTACACCAAGTAATAAGAAAATTATAATTGCAATAATTGGCCACATTAAGCTCTTTTTATTAACAGCATTGAGATATTGTTTTTGTCTTCTGGATTTGAATATCTTTTTGCCATCTAAAAGTAAAACTAAGGTAGCAAGATAAGCAATAATGGAAGCAAATAAGTTACCAACACCATTTAATAAAACACTAGTATACTCATTTAAAGCATTTTGACTAGCAATAGCAAGATAGGCATCCCAGAGGGATAAAGCATTCAATATAATGTTAGCTAGGTTGAAAATACTTATAATTATTAAAGCAATTAAATTTCGCTTTTTACTAGTAGTTAAGAGACTAATGATCCAAATAACTAGGTAGTTAACGAAAAAGGCAGAAACAAAAGTATATAAGAAATTCATAGGACCTCCTTATTGACTTCCTCACTGACAAACTCATAAAGATTACTAGCATCAGCTTTTTTAGTTGAAGCTTCAAGACTAGCTACTCTGACAGTGATGATTTTAGTACCAAAAATGATAGCAATTAAATCCCCTATTTTAACTTGGTAAGATGGTTTTACAATGCGACCATTGACCAAAATCCGTTCATTTTCCGTTACATCCTTAGCTAGAGTGCGACGTTTGATTAAACGAGATACCTTTAAGTATTTATCAATTCTCACTATTATCATCCTTAGGAACAGAAGGAGCTGTTGTATCTGGTGCAGGTTTTTCACTTGCAGCAGGAGAGCTGGCTTCTGGTGAACTTGGTTCACTTGGAGTAGAATTAGCTTCAGGAGCTGGAGTGGCTGAAGTAGGAGTTGCAGCTGGCATACCAAAATCATCAGGTAATGAAGTTAAAACAGTACTATTATCTTCATCATCAGCCCGTTTTAAATGACCAGTAGCACAAATTTCATCAATATCTGGTTTAGTTAAAGTTTCAACCTTTAATAGATAATTAGCAATATTATTTAATAAATCCATATTAGCTAGAAGAATGTCTTTAGCTTTAGCATAGCATTCTTCAATAATACGTCTTGTTTCTTTATCAATTTCTAGACCGATTTGATCAGAGAAGTTTTTCTCTTTAAGGTAATCACGGCCTAGGAAAACACTGCCTTGAGGTTGTTCATATTGAACAGGACCAAGGTTTGACATACCATATTCAGTAACCATCGCTCTTGCAATCCGGGTTGCCATTTGGAAGTCGTTTTGGGCACCAGTAGTAACATCATTGAAATTGATTTCTTCAGACACCCGGCCACCTAAATAACCAGTTATTTTAGCCCGTAAGGAAGTTTGTGATTCTAGATAATGTTCTTCAGCTGGAATCATTAGGTTATAACCACCAGCTTGACCACGAGGAATAATAGTAACCTTTTGGACAATAGAAGCATC
The DNA here is from genome assembly GCA_944324725.1 of uncultured Acholeplasmatales bacterium. Lineage (GTDB taxonomy): Bacteria > Bacillota_I > Bacilli_A > Acholeplasmatales > Anaeroplasmataceae > CALUXS01. The sequence goes on along the minus strand of CALUXJ010000020.1, from coordinate 850 downwards.
TTCTAGTTTTAAACCTATAACAGCATGGCCTGCTTCGTGGAAGGCCACAATTTTACGTTCCTGCTCACTAATTTTTCTAGTCTTTTTAGCAGGACCCATCATAACTCTATCAATAGCTTCATCAATATCATATACAGAAATAATTTTCTTATTTTCTCTAGCAGCTAGTAAAGCAGCTTCATTTAATAAGTTTTCAATATCAGCTCCACTAAAGCCGGGAATACGATGAGCTATATCTTTAAAGTTAACAGTTGAATCAAAATGCTTATTTCGAGCATGTACTCGTAAAATAGCTTCACGACCAGCTACATCTGGTAAATTGATAGTAATTTGTCTATCAAAACGACCTGGACGTAGTAAGGCTGGATCTAATACATCAGGACGGTTAGTAGCAGCCATGACGATGATACCAACGTTGGCATTAAAACCATCCATTTCAACTAGTAGTTGGTTAAGAGTTTGTTCACGTTCATCGTGACCACCCCCCATACCAGCTCCTCTTTGCCGACCAACCGCATCAATTTCATCAATGAAAATGATACATGGGGCGTTCTCTTTGGCTGTTTTAAACATATCTCTAACTCTAGAAGCACCGACACCGACGAACATTTCGACGAAGTCAGAACCAGAAATAGAGAAGAATGGCACATTAGCTTCACCAGCACAAGCCTTAGCTAGTAAAGTTTTACCTGTTCCTGGAGGGCCAGCAAGTAAAACACCCTTTGGTATTCTTGCTCCCACCTCTACATATTTTCTTGGATTACGTAAGAAGTCAATAATTTCTACTAACTCCTCTTTTTCTTCATCACAACCAGCCACATCTTTGAAGGTGACCGTTTTTTCTCTTGTT
>CALUXJ010000019.1 GCA_944324725.1 uncultured Acholeplasmatales bacterium | reverse complement strand
GCATACTATTTATGGCGATGCATCAATTTTCTCTAAAGAAGATGTTGAGCAATTTATGGCAGCTAGTGGCAGTGCCGAAGTAGAAAGGTAAAAAATATGATTTTAGGAAAATTAAAAGATATTGCTCATTATAAGGGCATTAGTAAAAATATCGATACAGCTATCGATTATGTACTTACACATGATTTATTAGCCTTACCTAAGGGTAAGACACAAATTGATGGCGACAACGTATACGTTAATCGTGATACTTATGTTGCTAGACCTTTAGAAGAATGCTATTTTGAATCTCATGAAAATTATCTTGATATGCAAATAGTTTTAAAAGGTAAAGAAGGCTTTGGTTATACAGATATATCAGATCCAGGCCTAGTAATCACAACTGCATACAATTCAACTAAGGATGTTACTAAATACGCTAATAAAGCTCATAATGAAATATTTGTTACACTTGAGGAAGGCTATGCTCTAGTTTTCCCAGAGGATGTACATTTAGCTAAATTAGACGTTGATGGCAAAACAATTGAAAAAGCAGTAATTAAAATCAAGTTAGATAAATAATAATAGGAAAATAAGGAGAATAAAATTATATGGCAAAAATTGTTACTTTAGGCGAAATTATGTTAAGATTATCTACACCAGGTAATACACGTTTCGTTCAATCTGATTCTTTAGATGTTGTTTATGGTGGTGGGGAAGCTAACGTTGCAGTAAGCTGTGCAAATTATGGTCATGATGCTTACTTTGTAACTAAAGTTCCTACTCATGAAATCGGTCAATGTGCTGTTAATGCATTACGTAAATATGGCGTTAATACTAAGTATATTGCTCGTGGTGGCGATAGATTAGGTATTTATTATCTTGAAACTGGTGCTTCTATGCGTCCATCAAAAGTAATTTATGACCGTGCTCATAGTGCTATTGCTGAAGCAAATCCAGAAGATTTCGATTTTGATGCAATTATGGAAGGTGCAGATTGGTTCCATTGGTCAGGAATTACTCCAGCCATTTCAGACAAGGCTGCTGAATTAACAAAATTAGCTTGTGAAGCTGCAAAGCGTCATGGTGTTACTGTATCTTGTGATTTGAACTTCCGTAAGAAATTATGGACTAGTGAAAAAGCTATTTCTATTATGCGTCCTTTAATGCAATATGTTGATGTATGTATTGGTAATGAAGAAGATGCTGAGTTATGTTTAGGCTTCAAACCAGATGCTGATGTAACTAGTGGTAAAACAGATGCAGAAGGTTATAAAGCAATCTTCAAACAAATGGCTGAAAAATTTGGCTTCAAATATGTTGTATCAACATTAAGAGAATCTTTCTCTGCTACTCATAATGGTTGGAAGGCTTTAATTTATAATGGAAAAGAATTCTATCAATCTAAACGTTATGATATTAACCCAATTATCGATCGTGTTGGTGGTGGCGATTCATTCTCTGGTGGTTTAATTCATGGCCTATTAACTTATCCTAATGATCAAGGAAAAGCTCTAGAATTTGCTGTTGCAGCTTCTGCTTTAAAACACACAATCAATGGTGATTTCAACTTAGTATCTACTGCTGAAGTTGAAGCATTAGCTGGCGGCGATGCTTCTGGTCGTGTTCAACGTTAATTAATATTTAGTCTTAAAATGTTATGCTTTAACCGGCATAACATTTTAGAATGTGAGGAATTATGGAAAAATATGTTACTTTAGCTAACGGCCTTGAGATGCCTATGGTAGGACTAGGCACTTTTAAGGCCGAAGACGGAAGTAGCTGTTATAATGCTGTTTTGGCGGCATTGAAGGCTGGCTATCGTCATATTGATACAGCAATGGGTTATGGTAATGAAGAAAGTGTTGGTAAAGCTATTAAGGATAGTGGCTTGAGCCGAGAAGATATTTTTATTACCACTAAATTATTCCCAAAACAAATAGGCTATAAAAGTGCCAAATATAATCTTCATGAATCTTTAAAACGTTTGGGCTTGTCCTATGTAGATTTATATTTGATTCATTGGCCAAGTGCCAATGCACAAGTAAATACTCATACTTGGCAAGCTTTTGAAGAATTATATGAAGCCGGTTTATGTAAGGCCATTGGTGTTTCTAATTTTAATATTAATCATTTGGATAGATTATTAGCTAGTTGTCGTATTAAACCTATGGTTAATCAAGTAGAGTTACATCCTTATTTGAATCAAAAGCCACTTATTGCCTATTTACAAAATGAAGGAATAGCTGTGGAGTCTTATGGTCCATTTGCTAAAGGTATGGTTTTTGAAGATCAAGTATTGGCTGATATTGCTAAAAAATATCAAAAGAGTGTTGCTAATATTGTTGTTAGATGGGGAATGCAAAAGGGGATTATTATGATTCCTAAGTCTGTTACAATAAATCGAATAATCGCGAATTTTGATGTCTACTCTTTTGCTTTGACTGAAGAAGACATGAAAGTTATAGACGGATTAAATTTGGGTAAAAGATTATATACTGATCCAGATAATTGCCCATTCTGTCCGACTACGGAGTATAATTTATGAAGATAGGCGTAAGAGTTCATGATTTAGGTCGCAATACCCCAAGCGAATTAGCTCGCTTAGCCAAAAATATTGGCTTTAATTGTGTGCAACTAGTTGTCAATAAAGCCATTGTTGGTGAGTCTAGCTTACCAACTCAATTAGACGATGCCAAAGTGGTATCAATTCGTGATGCCTTTTTGAATCAGGGTTTAGAAATAGCGATGCTAGGAGCTTATTTTAATCCGGTTCACTCAAAGCCTGAAAAAGTCCAAATTGGCATTGAAAATTTCAGTAATTTCTTGCAGTATGAAAATTTATTTAAGGCCGGTTATGTTGGTAGTGAAACAGGGTCCTTTAGTGATGAACCATGGGTTTACCATCCTAAAAATCGCACTAGAGAAGGCTTTTTAGAAAGTGTAGCTGTTTTTAAAAAGTTAGCTTTTGTTGCTGAAAAATATGATGCTAAAATTGCCTTAGAGGGAGCTTTTGGTCATGTTTGCTACGAACCTAAAGTTCTGCGAGAACTTTATGATTTAATAGGTTCTAACAGTATTTATTTTACAATTGACTTATTTAATTATTTGGATATCTCTAATTATGATAATTATTTAGCAATTTTAGATGATGCTATTAGTACTTTGGGTGATCGGACTGTAATATTTCACTTAAAAGATTTCGATGTGGTTGATGGTAAGCTTGTCCGTGTCGATTTGGGGAAGGGTCTTATAGATTATAAGACAGTATTAAAAAAGCTACTAAATTGTAATAAAGATGCTTATTTCATTTTTGAGGGTAACTCTAAAGAAGGTATGCAGGATAGTTACAATTTTATCAAGAGTATAGAAGAAGAGGTAAAACATGAAATTAGAAGTTAGATATGCTAATCATCCTAGTGATTCTAAAAACTATGATACGCAAAAATTAAGAGATAACTATCTAGTTGAAGAAGTTTTTAAAGCTGATGATATCCTTCTAGTATATTCTCATCAAGATCGTATTATCGCTGGTGGGGTTATGCCAGTTAACAAAGTTTTAAAATTAGAGACTAGTGATGCTCTTCGGGCAGCCTATTTCTTAGAAAGACGTGAGTTAGGTATTATCAATATTGGTGGTGCTGGTAAGGTTACTCTAGATGGTAAAGTTTACGATGTTAAACCAAAAGATGGTTTATATGTTGGTATGGGTACTAAGGAAGTACTATTTAGCTCTTTAGACGCTAATAATCCAGCAAAATTTTACATTGCTTCAAGTCCAGCTCATAAAACTTATCCAACATACTATATTGATTTTGAAAAAGCTAACCATCGTCCATGTGGTGATGCTAAAACCTTGAACAAACGGGTTATAAATCAATATATTCACCCAGATGTTTGTCAATCTTGTCAATTAGCTATGGGAATGACAGATTTAGCTGAAGGTAGTGGATGGAATACAATGCCTTCTCACACTCATGAAAGAAGAATGGAAGTATATTTTTACTTCAATATCAAGCCAGGTCAAATTGTTTTCCATATGATGGGAGAACCAAAAGAAACTCGTCACATTGTAATGCATAATGAGCAACTAGTAATATCACCAAGTTGGTCAATTCACTCAGGTATTGGAACATCAAATTATTCCTTTATTTGGGCAATGTGTGGCGAAAACCAAGATTTTGATGATATGGATAACATTGATAATACAGATTTAAGATAGGAGACATTTTAATTATGAACATGAATGATTTTAGATTAGATGGTAAAGTAGCATTAATTACTGGTGCTTCTTATGGTATCGGTTTTGCCATCGCTGAAGCATATGCTGCTGCAGGTGCTACAATTGTCTTTAATGATGTTAAACAAGAATTAGTAGATAAAGGTTTAGCTTCATATAAAGAAAAAGGTATTAAAGCTCATGGTTATGTTTGTGATGTAACTAATGAAGAAGCTGTTGCTAAATTTATTGCTCAAGTAGAACAAGAAGTTGGTATTATTGATATTTTAGTAAATAATGCTGGTATTATTAAACGTATTCCTATGTGTGAAATGACTGCACAACAATGGAGACAAGTAATTGATATCGATTTAACTGGTCCATTTATTATGTCAAAGGCAGTTATTCCTTCAATGATTAAAAAAGGTCATGGTAAAATTATCAACATTTGTTCTATGATGTCAGAATTAGGTCGTGAAACTGTATCTGCTTACGCTGCTGCTAAAGGTGGTTTAAAGATGTTAACTCGTAATATCTGTTCAGAGTATGGTGGTGCTAATATCCAATGTAATGGTATTGGACCTGGTTACATCGCCACTCCACAAACAGCTCCATTAAGAGAAAGACAAGCTGATGGTAGCCGTCATCCATTTGATCAATTCATTGTATCAAAAACTCCAGCTGGTCGTTGGGGTAATGCTGAAGACTTACAAGGTCCAGCAGTATTCTTAGCTAGTGATGCTTCTAACTTTGTAAACGGACATATTTTATATGTTGATGGTGGTATCTTAGCATATATTGGTAAACAACCTGAATAGTAATATTTAGACTATATTAATGACTCTAGGTGTATTTAGTTAAGACTAAACCCTAGAGTTTTTTTATATTTAAAAACTTTGAGTTTTATAAATAAAAGTCAATTTGTTAATGAAATATTCTTGCAAAAAATAAATTTAAAATCAATCACAATGAAAACGTTTACACAACGAGATAAATTTTCTTAAATGTATTGTAATTAGAGTCAAAAAAAGTATAATTTACATTGAATTTTTTGAAGAAAGGATCATCATTGATGAACAGGGGTAGGTAGGTGTCTGAACCGCTTATTGAACTACAAGATTTAGAAAAATCTTATGGTGATGTTAAAGTCGTAAATAAGATCAATTTGACAATTTACAAAAATGAATTTTTAACATTACTTGGTCCCTCAGGATGTGGGAAAACAACAACTTTAAGAATGTTGGCTGGTTTTGAAAAGCCAGATAGTGGTAGAATCATTGTTAATAATAAAATAATAAATGATTTACCAAGTTATGCAAGACCAATTAATACAGTCTTTCAACGCTATGCGTTATTTCCCCATTTAAATGTATTCCAAAATATTGCTTTTGGAATCAAAAATCGTGGTTATAAGTTTATTTTGAATTTTTATGGTGGAAAAGAGAAGGTAATTGAAGAAATTAAAAAAGCTAATCCTAATTTAAAAAGAATTAGTTATTTTAGAATTAGAAAGTATTTAAATACTTGTATTGCCAAATCTGTTTTCCATGCTTTAGAACAGGTGAACCTAATCGGTTTTGAAAACCGGAACATTAATCAGATGTCTGGTGGTCAAATGCAAAGAATTGCCATTGCAAGAGCCATTGTTTTACGACCACAAATTTTATTGTTAGATGAACCTTTAGCTGCCTTAGATTTAAAATTAAGACAGAATATGCAATACGAATTAAAAGAAATGCAACGTGATTTAGGTATTACCTTTGTCTATGTTACGCATGACCAAGAAGAAGCTATGACAATGAGCGATAGAATAGTCGTTATGAATGGTGGGGTAATCCAACAGCTTGGTACGCCAAAGGATATTTATAATGAGCCAGAGAATCGTTTTGTGGCTAAGTTTATCGGCGAATCTAATATAGTCAAAGGTGTCTATGTAAAGAAAAATTTAGTTCGCTTTATGAACGTAGACTTCCCTTGCGTCGGTTATGAATTTGCTGATAATGAGGAAGTAGATGTTGTAATTAGACCAGAAGATTTCGATGTTGTAAGCTTAGATAAAGCTAAATTAACAGGAATTGGAACATCTTCTATATTTAAAGGCGTTCATTATGAACTTTGTGTAGATATTGACAATATGGAATTTGTAGTACACACCTATGAGGATGTTAAAGTAGGCGAAAAAATTGGATTAAGTGTCGATCCATACGAAATTTGCTTGATGAAGGTAGATGGAACATGCAAAAAGATAGTAAGTTACTAACAAAGTTAGAAGAAATGCCTTCACCATATAAACTAGAGCGTCTTTCCATTCCTTATAAGATTTGGTTATATTTATTAGCCCTTATTCCAATGGTAATTATGATTGCCCTCATGTTTATCGATACTGAAGGTATAAGCTTAGATGGTGCGACCTTCACTTTTGAGAATTTTGCTATTTTAGCTGAACAAAGTGTATTAGTTGCCTTATATAACAGCTTTAAATTTAGCTTCCTTACTACATTAATTTGTTTATTTTTTGGTTATATTATCGCTTATAGTCTTTATAAGTCAAAACTTAAACATAAGGGTGGTATTCTCTTACTTTTGATTTTACCAATGTGGACAAATATTTTGCTTCGTATAGAAGCCCTATCTTATTTAATGCAACCACATAATATCATAACTAACCTCTTTAACATTACAGGTGTTGATATTTTAGGTACTGATTTAGCCATTATAATTGGCTTGGTATTTACATACCTGCCATTTGTCATCTTGCCTATTTATACAGCTTTAGAAAAAATTGATCCAAGCCTTGAGGAAGCAGCGTTAGATTTGGGAATGACTCAAACTAAAAAATTTTGGAAGGTTATTTTCCCATTAAGTCTTAAGGGTATGGTTTCTGGGTCTATTATGGTTTTCTTACCTTGTTTTTCAGGCTTTGCGGTACCAAAGGTTTTAGGTGCTGGTAATGTTCTTTTAATTGGTAATATCATTGAACAAAACTTCTCTAATATGAACTATAATATTGGTTCCGTTTTAGCTGTTTTGGTGTTAGTACTAATCTTAGGTTCTATCCTCTTAATTAATAAATTTGATAAAGAGGGGGAAACATTACTATGACATACGAAGTGGCACGTATTGAGGATTATGGCTTTAAAAAGCATACCTTTTGGAAAATTTTATGGAAAATATTTAAAGTAATAGCTATTGTCTTTACTGTTTTCATGCTTTATGCATCTATAATAGTTATTGCTCTACAATCATTTAATAATTCTAGAAGTACAACAGAATATGGTGGCTTTACGTTTGACTGGTATTTGCAAATGTTTTCTAATCGATTATTAACAGATGCCATTAAAAATACTTTTATTGTGAGTATTAGTGCTACCCTAATTAGTGCGGTACTCGGAACATTAATTGCCGTAGGTATTTTCTATTTACCAAAGAAGAAAAAACAAAGATTATTATTATTAAATAATATTCCCCTATTAAATGCTGATATAGTAACTGGTGTTACTTTGATGCTTTTATTTAGTCTTTTGTTACCAATATTTCCTTATTTCTTTGGCTTCCCAACATTATTATTAGCACATGTATTTTTCACTTTGCCATATATAATTTTATCTGTTTTACCAAAACTTAAGGAAATGGATCCTAATTTAATGGATGCGGCTACTGATTTGGGTTTAAAACCAATGAAGGCTTTAAGAAAGGTAATTATTCCAAGTGTTAAAAGTGGGGTATTTAGTGGTTTAGTACTAGCCTTTACAGTAAGCTTTGAAGACTTTGCTATCAGTTATTTTACAACAGGTAATGGTTTTGATAATATGTCTATTTGGATATATTCTTCCATAGGTAGAAGAAGTCTATTCCCAGGCGTTTATGCCTTCTCTACTCTTTTAACAGTTTTATCCATCATTGCGGTGTTAGTTTATACTTTTGTAGGCGCTAAAAGGAGAAATAAACATGAAAAAAATATTTAGCTTTATTTTCCTAACCATCTCTATCATTGTTTTGACTAGTTGTTCTAGTCGTCAACGCCTACTAGTCTTAAACTGGGGTGAATATATAAGTGATGAGGTTGTCACAAAATTTGAAGACACTTATAATTGTGATGTAGTTATGTCATTAGCTGATTCTAATGAATTATTCTATTCAAAAGTAAAATCAGGAACAACCGTTTATGACATTGTTGTGCCAAGTGATTATATGGTAGAAAAGATGATTGATAATGATTTACTTCAAGAATTAGATTTGACTAGACTATCTAATTATAGTTATGATAAGTTTTTACCTGGTGTACAAGGTATCTTAGATGATCTTGAGGCGCGTAAACCTGGTATGACTAATTATTTTGTTCCTTATTTTTGGGGCACTTGGGGTATTATGTATAACAAATCTAATCCTGCTTTATTAGATGTTATAGCCGAGCAAGAAAATAAGGATCCATGGGCTCTGTTATTTGACAGGTCCATCTTGCCAAGTAATACACGAGTTGGCATGTATGAGACACCACGTTATGCATATTCAGCAGCCATGTTTTATAATAATTTAGATATCAACGTCGAAAGTGAAGAAAATCTCAATGCTTTTAGAGAAACACTTGATAATACACATTTTGATATGTGGGGAACTGATACCTTAAAGAAAAGTGTAGCAGCTGGGAATCTTGATTTAGCTTTTATGTGGACAGGTGACTTCCTTGATATGCTTTATACCGAGTTAGAAGACTCTACAGATGTAAATAGCTTGAATTTCGACATAATTATTCCAGATAAGACAATTGCTTTCATGGATAATTTAGTCATAACAAAGAAAGCTAGAAATGTTGATTTGGCATATAAATTTATTGATTTTTTACTTGATCCGGAAAATGCTTATTTGAATGCTTCAGTAGTAGGATATTGTACTCCCCTTCAAGCTACCTATGACATGATTACTGATTATGCAAGTGATCCAAGTAATCCAGATAATACTTGGTTAACTAATTTTGCTTATGCAGTAAAAACATACTATCCTATTTTGCCAAATAAAGAATACAAAGGAACTGTTTTAGCAAATATTTCTCGTGAATATTTAAATGAGTTAACCAATATTTATAATAATGCCAAAGTTTAATTAAATTTTTAAGAGCTTGTGTCATTTAGGCAAAAGCTCTTTTTTTAGCTTAAAAAACAAAAAAAAGATGCTTATTACTAAACTGAAGTTATTCAGTAGCATATAACACCTTCTAATACTAAAACATTAAATTAATAAGCTAACACTAAGATAAACTAAAGGTGTAAACATAAGAGAAATAAGAAGACATAAAACAATTGTTATTATAATTGAAATAGTTTCCTCCTTAACTATTTCACCTTTCTCATAACCCATACTAAGTTGTTTTTTACTATAATATATCTCTTTGAGGATAAAGCTGACAAATAATGCAACTGCTAAAATTAAAAGAGAAGTGGCTAGGAAGGTATAGCCTGTAGAATGGTCATTAATACTTTTTGTAAGCTTAAGTAATCATAATTCAAACTACTATCATTTATCAAATCAGCCAATAAATTAGAGTAATTATCATCCATAGTGTTAATAAAATTTATCTGACCAACACTTACTGCATAATTAATTGGGTTGCTAAATTCAAATTCTTGAGATAGATTCTCAAATACATCATTAGACACATAAATGTGAAAATAAGTATTATTGTTATAGCTTTGGCCTAAAAATCTATTAATAAGTTTTAAATGTTTAGTAACAGTTTTCCCCTTATTAACAAAAGAAATATCGTAGTATCTACCAACAAATTGTTGTAAATCAATAGCCTGTTTTTCTTTTAATGACATATTATTAATATCATAACCATTTAATTGCAAAATATAATTATAATTGGCTATAAATTCATCTTTACCTAGCACAGAAGGAGCACCAGAAACAATAATATTTGAGGAGGCTGTGTCAAAGATGTTGACGATTTTGTTACTAGTAAAGGTATTTAATACTAACCCATTATCTAGTCCAATAGTAGCGTGTCTAACACTACCATCTTCATTTTTAACAATCATATTTAATATTTTAATCAAAGTATTTGAATTAACATAAGCATTTAAATAAAAATCAGCTGATAATTTATCCCATGTACTAGCAGCATATGGATAAGCTAATGATTTAGCTGCGACGTACTGAGAGAAGTAGGAAGTCTCATAAACGACAACATTTAAATCAGTTGAGCTACCCTTTTAAACTTAATACCATATTTATAATAACCAGAAGTATTTAGTTCAACATTATTAACTGCGCATTGGCTATAACTAGTTAGAGCAAAGCTTGAGATTGCTGCTTCTGGAAGAGCATTTTGCAAACCTAATAAGTAAATGTAGTCTGAAATATAAATGGTATCATCAATTAATTGTTTTTGTTCGCCATTTAAATATAGATAATCACTAAGAACTAATTTGTCATAAGTAAATAGATAATTAGCACCACTATTCTCTAAGGTGTAATTTAGATTAATAATATTTGCTGTTTCAGTAGCATCAAGTTTTGCATCACCAGTATAAAGCTGAACATATTTATTTTCAATGATATTAGTTTGCAGCTTTTCTATTGAAGAATTAAAGAAATATAATATTACTATTCCTACTAACAAGATCAAAGAAATTGGTAAAATAAATAAAAAATTAATAAGAATTATTTTTTTCATAACATCACCCCCGTTTGAAAAGATAAAAATCACATAGTAATATGCACTACCTCATTTTTAATATAACATATGTCATTATATGTCTAAAGTTTTTTTACTTAAATGAGAAATGGCGATATTTATTTAAATGATAGAAGAACGTAAAAAGTTGCTTAATATAGCCCATTTATAATGTATAGTAAAAATGGGTGATATTATTGAACGAGATTTTATCTAAGCTAAAATATAAAAAAAGCTACCTTAATTCATACATGTGAATTAAAGTAGCCTTTAATGAAAATTGCCAATACTAAAAGTACTAACAAATTAATTATAAAAAATGGCGTTTCCGACAGGATTCGAACCTGCGACCCACGGCTTAGAAGGCCGTTGCTCTATCCAGCTGAGCTACGGAAACAACGCTCAATTATTATATAATATTATTTTCAATTTGTAAATAATAAAAATAAAAATTATTGAATTAAACATTGTTTTTTTATATAATAGAAGAGGTGATGAAAAATGGAAATTAAAGAATTACAAGAAGAACTAGCTGGTGTCTTATATAGTATAGATAAAATTCTTAAGCACAATATAATGGTTCAAACAAAATTAACTGCTGAACTCCAAAAGTCATTATTTGAAAATATGTCTCTAAATATTCAGTATAATGTATTAAATAATATAGCTAAACTACAGGCTGAAGGCAAAAGTAAAGAAGAAATTAAAAATTTACTAAAACCGCTAAAGAATAATTTGGGTAAACAAGTTAGAAACCTCAATAATCAATTACGTATGGCTAGAGATATTAAGGCTGCAGATGGTAAATATACTTTTGCTGATGTAGAAACATTCGAAAATGAATACTCACTATTCTTAAGAACTTATCATCCCCTAATAACTCTTACTGGCGATCAAATCAATATTACGACTTTTAATATGCTTCGTCAATTTTATATGATTAACAATATTGAAGCTTTTAAAGGAGTAAAAGCTGAACACCCTATTACAGTTCACCCTATTTCAAATGAAGAACAAGCTGTTAAACGCTTATCAGATACTTTAAAATTATATAAGGAACAGTTAAATAAATTAGAAACAGATGAAAAGTTTAAGAAAATGGAAGATGTACTTAAGGATGAGTCATTAATTGCTAGAGAAGAGGCCGCCTTAAGACAACAAAATTATAAGATTAAGGAAAAAGTAAATACCCTTAAGGATAACGTTAGTAAAATGTATCCCGAAGGGTATGACGATTTATTAAAGTAAATTACCTTTAATAAGTTTTGGATTATTTTTTAAAAAGTAATCGACTGAACCTAAATAGTCAAGCCGAGGATTATAGCCTTCTTTAATGAGATGGCTATTTTTTTTAACTTCCTCATACGTAATTGATTTTCTTCCGCCATCTTGCATTCTTTGCCAAAATGGCTCTAAGGCTTTAATAGGCAAAAGATAAATTTCATTATAGTGATTCCAAGCAATAATGAGGAACCCTATACCACCTTGTTTATAGATGTTTTGCAAATGCAAATATTGATGGGGATGAATATTAACTAAAGGAAAAGCAGTTTTATTATGATTTTCTTTGGCCTCAAAATCGATATAGTAACCTTTATAGATACCATTATAATCAGTGGTTGATGGTATTTTATAATAAGCTTCAGTTATAACAGCTTTACTACGCATAGGGTAGTCAACCTTTACAATTTGAACAGGAGTAGGTTTTTTATAAATAACGGCCTTTTCATTAGCTAGATAATAGATGTTTGATTCATTAATCTCATCTTCTAATTGCATACCTAAATTAGCTTTATTCACAAACGTATTACGCACTTGCTTTTTAATTGGAAAATTCATAGTAATATCACCATTTAAATTATACTTATTTAAAAACAAGTTAACAAGCTTTAATGTAAAAAGAGCGCTTTCACATAAAAAAACCTTTGTAAATGTTTATTTTTTTTGAAATTTTAGTTATAATATTCAAGGAGGTAAAAGAAATGGCTGATAAAGTTAAAAAGGTTAAAATTGCTTTTAATGTTAATGCTTGTCCATGTCATAAAGTAGTTTATATTTGTGGTAATATCGCTGAATTAGGTGAATGGGATGCTAGCAAGGCAGTAAAATTAGAATTTAGTGCTGATGCTAATTGCTATGTAGTTTCTAAAATGTTACCTGAAGGCGTAAACGTTGAATATAAAGTACTAGCTGATAAAGACTGGTCACATGTTGAATGTGGTTCTAATGGTTCTGAAGTTGCAAATCATAGTTTTTCTGTAGCTAAAGGTCACGTAGAAGTAGTTTCTGTTGAAAGCTTTAAATAATTAAAAATCATTTTTTACTCTTAAGTAGTTTGTTTGTAATAGATAATAAATTACTTAAGAGTTTTTTGTTGATTATTAAAAATGATTGTTAAAGAAAATGACGCTATTTTATGCCTTTTTTCTTGCAATAATAGCTCATTTCTTATATAATGAATTGAATGTAAGCGATGAATAAGGAGTGATTTATTTGAGCCAAGTATTGTTTTATGCCCTAGGTGGGTTACAAGAAGATGGTAAAAACCTTTATTGCATAGAGGTAGATAAGAAAATATATATTTTAGATGCCGGTTCTAAGATTCCTTCAGGTGATTTACACGGTGTTGACTTAATTGTTCCTAACATCAATCATTTGATTGCTAATAAGGATAGAGTAGTAGGCTTGTTTTTAACGCATGCCCATGATGAACACATTGGTTCAGTGTATCAAATTATTAAAGCTATCAATCCTAAAATATATGCTTCGAATTTTACAATGATGGTGTTAAAAGATAAACTAGAAAAGGATGGAGTTACTTATAACCCGGAAAATTTAATAACTGTTAAATCGCGCTCAACCCTTGATTTAGGCTCTATAAAGGTTCGCTTTTTTGAGTTAGCACATAATATTCCTGATTGTTGTGGTATTGATATTCAAACTGCTGATGGTAATATTATCTATACAGGTAATTATAATTTTGATCAAAATGCTAAGGTTGATTATGCGGCCATGTTTAGAAACCTAGCTGTCTTTTCTAAGGAAAGGGTGTTACTCTTATTAACGGAGTCATTAGGGGCAACTAATGCTTCTAATAGAGGAACGATTTTAGAATTCAAAACTCGTATGAATAGCATTTTAACATCAAGTCCGGGACGTGTAATTTTTAGTTTATATTCATCAGACATTTTACGTATTCAACAAATTATTAATATTGCTATCGATAATCACAAAAAAATTGCCTTAATTGGCAAAAAAACTCAGCGCCTTTTAGCTAAGGCCATTGAGCTTGGTTATTTAAATATTCCAGAAAAATATAATGTGAACTTACGTTATATTGATGATAGCAATGCTAATAATGATAAAGATTTGGTCGTTCTTGTTACTGGTGAACGCCATGAACCATTCTTTATGCTACAAAGAATGTCTAAAAAAATTGATCGATTAATTCATATGGAGCCGACTGATACGGTTATAGTTTTAACAAATCCAATTTTAGGAACAGAAAAAATGTCAGCTCGAACGCTTGATATTATTTATAAGGTTACTAGCCAGGTATATACCTTTAAGCCAGATTTGCTACCACCAGTTAATGCCTCTAGAGAAGAAGTTAAAGAAATGATTAATATATTAAAGCCTAAATATATTATCCCTGTCATTGGAGAATATCGTCATCTTTATGCCTGTGCTGTAGTTGCTGATTGTGTAGGATATAGCAAAAACAATACATTGATTATGGATGCTGGTGACATTGCCGAATTTGTCAATGGCAAATATGTTGGCATTACAGGCAGTGTTGAAGTTGGTGAAGTAATGCTAGATGGTAAAGCTTTTGGCGATATTGGTGATATCGTAATGCGTGATAGGGAACTATTAGCCAAAGATGGAGTAGTAATTATTTCTGCCAATATAAATCCTAAAAGTAAGAAGGTTGTTGTTGGTCCAGAAATTGTTAGTAAGGGCTTTATGTTTGATAGTGATGAGTTAAATATTACCGCAAAGATTAAACAATCATTTGCTACAGTTTCAGAAAATTATTTAACTCAAAAATTTATAAATTGGTCAGAATTTAAAAACGATTTAAGAAGTGAGGTAGCCTCAATAATTTTTAAGACTACGAAAAGAAGTCCAATTATTATCCCTGTTTTAATTTCTACAGATACCGATATGATGAAATAAAGGTCAGCGATGCTGACCTTTTATACGTTTTTAAGCTCTTTATTTATTTTAGCAAGATATTCCTTTAAGGCTGTCTCATATTTACTATTTGTTTTAGGCTCAAAATAAGTGTGCGTTTTAAGTTCATCAGGTAGATATTGTTGTTTGACAAAATCATGAGGAAAGTCATGAGGATAAAGATAGTTAGCTCCACCTTTAATTTCTTTATTAAGTATATGAGCGGGAATGGTTTTAGAGTGAAGATTAGCTAAGTCATCACTAGCTTTATGCATAGCCAGGTAAGAAGAATTAGATTTGGGACTAGATGCCAAATCAATAACTGCAAAAGCTAAGGGAATTTTTGCTTCAGGTAATCCAACATCAAGAGCAGCCTTACAAGCGGCAAGAACACGGGGTCCGACCTGTGGATTGCCAAAGCCAATATCTTCATAAGCGGAAATTTCTAATCTTCTAGTTAGCATTAGTAAGTCCTCACAGGCTAAGAAACGAACCATGTAGTGTAAACTGGCATCGACATCTGAACCTCTAATTGATTTAATTAGAGCTGATAAGATATCATAGTAATTTTCTCCCTTGCCATCAATAGCAATAGTTTTAATACCAACGACATCCATGACATGATTTAAATCACGTTTATCTTCATCAATTAAGGAAGCAGCTTCTAGCATGTTGAGAGCAGTTCTAATCTCTAAACTAGAAACATTTGCAATATATTTATAAATGTTATCGTCGTTAATTACAATTTTTTCTTTATTTGCCGCCTTTTTTAGTAGGAGTATTAAATCACTTTCCTGTAATTCATGCATTTTATAAATGTGAAGACGTGAACGAATTGCGGGATTTATTACACGATAAGGATTCTCAGTTGTTAGGCCAATGATAATTAGACTACCATCCTCAAGATAGGGCAAAAGATAATCTTGAATATCTTTTTTCATCCGGTGGATTTCATCAATAATTAGAATGACATGTTCATAGTAAGCCCGAGCTTCAATAATGTCTTTTAGATTTGCTTTATTGTCTGTTGAGGCGTTAAAGGTAAAAGCATTATTAGGAAACATGTTTTTAATGATTGTGGCGATAGTTGTTTTGCCAGAACCAGCTGGACCATATAAAATGAAGGAATAAAGATTATTTTTAGCTAGCATATTAGTTATTATTCCATCTTTACCAACTAAATGGTCTTGGCCAACTACATCGGCAAAAGAAGTAGGACGTAAACGATAAGCTAGTGGTTGCATAAAAATGGCCTCCTTTCAGTTTTATCACAAAAATTATAACACAATTTATTTATTATTTAAATGTTATATGTTATAATTAATCGAATGGAGTGAATTTTATGAACTTAGAAAAATATATTGCCAAAATTCCTAATTTTCCTAAGGAAGGAATTGTTTTTTTAGACATAACACCATTACTAAATGATGCGAGTGCTTTTAATTGTGCGACTGATCAATTAGTAGAATTCGTTAAAAGCGTAGGGGCTAATCGCATTGTTTGTCCTGAAGCGCGAGGATTTATGGTTGGAGCACCAGTAGCTGTTGAAGCTGGTGTTGGCTTTGTTCCTGTTCGCAAACCTGGTAAATTACCACGAGAAGTTGTTAGTGTTGAATATGATTTAGAATACGGTTCTAATACGCTAGCTATGCATAAAGATGCTATCAACCCAGGAGATAAAGTAGTTATTATTGATGACTTGTTGGCAACTGGTGGAACAGTTAAGGCGGCTGCTGAATTAGTTGAACAACTAGGTGGCGAAGTAGTCGGTTGTGCTTTTTTAATTGAATTAACTGATTTACCAGGACGTGCCGTATTAAAAAAATATAAACTTTGTTCTTTGATGCAATTTAAAGAAGAAATTTAAAAGAAAGGAGTTGGCGATTATGGATAATGTCAGCTTTAAAGATTTAGAAAATAAAGTAACTACATATATTCATAATCCTGACGATTTAAAAAGAATATATGAGGCTTACTTATTTGCTGATGAAAAACATAAAAACCAAATGCGTAAGTCTGGCGACCCATATATCACGCATCCTCTTCATGTAGCTATTATTTTGGCTGAGCTTCATGTAGGACCAGATACTATAATTGCTGGATTACTACACGATGTTGTTGAGGATACCAATGTTGTTTTAAATGAAATAAAAACCAAATTTGGTGATGATGTAGCTGGAATGGTCGATGGGGTTACCAAACTAACTAATATGAAATTTACTTCCCTTGAACAAAAACAGGCAGAAAATCATCAAAAAATGCTTTTAGCAATGGGCAAGGATATTCGGGTTATTGTAGTTAAATTGGCGGATCGCTTGCATAACATTAGAACAATTGATGCGCAAAGTCCAGAAAAAAGGGAGCGCATTTGTAAAGAAACTTTAGAAATTTATGCTCCTTTAGCGCATAGATTAGGTATGTTCAAAATCAAAGCAGAGCTAGAAGATCGTTCTTTAAGATATACAGATCCGGTTATGTTTAAAAAAATAGAAGAGGATATCTCTTCGACTAATTCGGCTCGACTAGAAAATATTGATCATATCATTATTGAGATTAAAAAATATTTAACAGATGAGCATGTATCAGATTTTGAAATAAAAGGTAGAGTTAAAAATATCTATTCCATTTATAAAAAAATGATTAATCAGCATAAAGAATTTGAAGATATCTATGATGTTTTAGCTATTAGAATTATTGTCGATACTATTGATAATTGCTACCGAGTACTAGGTTTAATTCATGCTAAATATACACCAGTACCTAAAAGATTTAAGGACTATATTGCAGTTCCTAAGCCTAATATGTATCAAAGTTTACATACGACGGTAATTTCTGGTGATGGTTTGACATTTGAGGTGCAAATTAGAACCAAAGAAATGGATGAGGTAGCTGAATTAGGTATTGCTGCCCATTGGGCATATAAGGAAAATGTTACTTATTCAAAGGAAAAAGAACAATTTGAAATAGCTTCTAAGTTAAAATGGTATGCAGATTTGTTACAATTTAATGAGGAAGATAAAGATGAATCTGATCCGAAAAAATTTGTAGATAGTATTCGTAAGGATATCTTAACTACCTCTGTTTATGTTTATACACCTACTGGCGATGTTATTGACCTACCAAAGGGGGCGACTCCCCTTGATTTGGCCTATAAAATTCACACCGAACTAGGTAATACTATGATTGGGGCTTTAGTTAATAAGCGAATTGTTCCCCTTGATTATGAATTACAAAATGGTGATATCGTTTCTATTAGGACTAATAAAAATTCTCAAGGTCCTACCGCAAGTTGGTTAAAAATTGCTAAAACTACCCATGCTCGTCATAAAATTAAGTCATTTTTAAATAAACAAAATAAAGATGTTCTAATCGATTCTGGTAAAAGACAACTTGAAGAAGAATTTCAAAATCAACGGATTTATAGCTATGAATTAAAAGATGATTTCGTTAATGAGAATTTTGGTAAGAATAATATTCAAACAGTTGAAGACCTTTATATGGAAATTGGCAAGGGAACTTTAAGTGAAAAAACAGTAGTTGCCAAATATATTGGTGTAGTTAAACGCGCAAAAGAAGATATTATTCAGCAATCTATTGCTAAGTTTAATCGTAATCAAAAGCATATTTCCGAAACAGGGGTTGTAGTTGATGGCCTTACAAATCCGCAAATTAAGCTAGCCGTTTGTTGCTATCCAATACCAGGTGATCCAATTGTAGGATATATAACTAAAGGCAGTGGCATAGTCGTTCATCATCGGGATTGCAAGAATTTAACAACCTTACAAAATGAACGTTTAATTGATTTAATGTGGGATACAGTTATTAACCGTAAATATCCAGTTATGTTAAAAATTTTAGCTAGTAACAACAATCAGCTTTTAGCTGAAGTAATGAACACTTTTTCAAGTTTTAATATTAATGTTTCTAGCTTAAACGTAAAAAATAACTTAAATTTAGAAACGATAATTAAGGTTAAAATAATGGTTAGTAATTTGGCTGAATTAGAAAAGGTGATTACTAACTTAAAAAAGATTTCTGCAATTAATGAAATAAGGAGAGAAGGCCTATGAGACTTGTCATTCAACGAGTAAAAAAAGCTAGCTGTACGATAGATAATCAGGTTTATTCTAATATTGATGCAGGATTATTGGTCTTTTTAGGGTTTACTCAAGGTGATAATAATAGCCTTTTCCCTTATTTTTATAAAAAAATAGCCAATATGCGCATTTTTACTGATAATTTTGATAAATTAAACTTATCAATTCAAGATATTCATGGTAAAATATTAGTAATAAGTCAGTTCACACTATATGCTTGGCCATATAATGGAAATCGGCCCTCTTTCACCAAGGCTTTAGCCTATGAAGAAGCTAAGGCACTATATGAAGAATTTTGTCAGGGGTTAAATGAAATTGTTGAAACAAAAACGGGTGTCTTTGGTGCCGATATGCAAATTGAATTGTTAAATGATGGTCCAGTAACAATATTGTTAGATTCAAATGACTTGAAGGAGGCAAATTATGGAAAATAATACAAGATATCATTTTTTAGGGAATACTTATGATGATTTAAAAGCATTTAGTTTGGCATTAGCTAACAATTATGCCGATGCGTTAAATTTTATTTATCAACCTGAGTTTTTAAATCAGTTTACAGACTCTTATTTAAAAGGACGCTTAGTGGCTGAACAAAAACGATCATATTATGCAACTAGTTGCTTAGCTGTAACTCTTTATCTTTTAAATCCAGAATTAGGTTTAGTGTTAGATGGCAAGAGTATTCAAAATTATGAAGATTTAGTTAATGCCTTTGATGATGAGAACTTGCGCCCAGCTGCCATTCACCTTTTACGTGACCATTCTGTTTCTCATACATTTGGTTTAGTTGATAAGTCAATTAAAGAGATATTTACCATTGAAAATAATATTGATGATCCAGGGGTGGCTTTTTATTTTCAATTATTCTTTGATGAACGTTTTGCTGAAGAAAATGCCCATGGTTACAAGGTTTTAGATTTTTATTTAATGCAGGCAATTATTGCTAAGGATGCCTTTGCTGAATATACAAAGCTTTTATTCTCACCAGAATTTAAGGGTGTTTTAGCTCAACGCTATGGCCTGACAACAGTATTAGATTGGTATAATAGTAAATCACCTGAATATTATGTTTTAGCTAAATTAACAGAAGATATGAGTATTGATGTTATGCAAATTGTAGCTTCTGGTGTTCATAATTATTTCTTTACAACCAAGAAGTATAGAAAAAATTACAAGATTAGCGGTTGTGCAAAGAAACTTTATCGTTTGGCTAAAAAGGCCACCAAAAAAGCTAAGAAGGATGTAACATTAGCTGTTACTATTCACCAAATTTATTTTGAATTATACAAGTATATTATAGAAGCTTATGATTTAGGCTTAGTCAAGGTTAAAAAGAATCAAGCCTATGGATTAGATTACGAATACTATTATAGTCGGGCTAATGAGGATTATTTAAATAAGGTTGTTAATATTAATAATTTTGCTAAGGTTTCTAAAGAGCCATTAGAAGCAAAAGAGTTGAAAAAAGCTAAAAAAACTTTAAAATTAGCAATAAAGGATTATAGAAAAAATACCTATAATAATTATTTTGAAAAAATGGAATAGCAATATTCCATTTTTGTATGAAAGGAAGAAGCAAATGAAAGTATATTTAGTTAGTTTAGGTTGTGCTAAAAATATGGTAGATAGTGAACTAATAGTAGGATTACTAGAAAATAATGGCGCAAAGCTTGTTGATAGTCCAGAAGAAGCAGATTTATTGATGGTTAATACGTGTGCCTTTATCGAAAGTGCACGTAAAGAGGCTATTGATACTATCTTAAATCTTGCAGATTATAAAACAACAGGCAAAAAACTAATTGTTTGTGGCTGCCTACCACAGCGTTATGATAATTTGGCTAGTTTATTACCAGAGGTTGATGCCTTTATTTCCATTAGAGACTACGGACAAATAAGTACAGTGGTAAATAATTTATTTAAATCTCATTTTGTGGGTAATATATCTTTTGCCAATAAGCATATTGCTACACCTAATTATATGCGTTATGTTAAAATTTCGGAAGGGTGTTTAAATAGATGTGCTTTTTGTGCTATTCCTTTAATTAGAGGTAAATTAGTTTCAAGAACAATTTCGGATATCGTTGCTGAAGTTAAGCAAAGTGTTTGTGAAGGTGCATATGAAATTAATTTAATTAGTCAAGATACAACAAGATATGGATATGATTTATACAAGAAAAATGCCATTGTTGATTTACTTAAGGAATTAGTAGAAATACCAGGTGATTTTAAAATTCGTCTACTATATTTATATCCAGATATTGTAAGTGACGAATTAATTGAATTTATTAAAAATAATCCTAAGGTAATGCCTTATTTTGATATTCCTATTCAACACAGTGAAGATAAAATGTTAAAACTGATGAATAGAAGAGGCAATAAGGAATTCTTAATTAATTTATTAACTAAAATTAAAAAAGAAATTCCTCATGCTATCATTAGAACAACCCTTATTGTCGGTTTCCCAGAGGAAACAGATGAAGATGTTCAAAAAATGATAGAATTTATGCAGGAAATAAAATTTGACCGGCTAGGTGCATTTACTTATTCCAAAGAAGAGGGTACTGCTGGTGAAAAAATGTCCAATCAAATTCCTGAAGCTTTAAAGCAAAAACGTTATAATGAGGTTATGGCCGCTCAATTGGCTATTGCCACAACTAAGAGTCAGGAATATATAGGTAAAACACTGCAAGACTGTTTCATTACCGGTTATGATGAAGATAATTTAATGTATACCGCCCGTAATTATATGTATGCTCCTGATGATATTGATGGAACTATTTATGTTGCTGCCAAGGATGAGCATAAACTAGGTGATTTAGTAACGATAGTTGTTAAAGACGCGGATGCTTATTCATTAACAGGTGAAGAACTATGAAATTAAATGTTGTTCTTTTTGAACCAGAAATTCCTCAAAACACAGGTAACATTATGCGTAGTTGTGTTGGGTTTCATGCCAAATTACACCTAATAAAACCCTATGGCTTTGCCCTAGATGAAAAGCATTTGAGACGGGCAAGATTAGACTACTTTAAATATTTAGAATATGAGGAATATGATAATTTAGAAGATTTTCTCAAGAAAAACAAAGGGGCTTTTTATATCTTATCGCGTTATGGTCACCAAAGCCCTAAAAATATTGACTTTACTAAAGCTAAAGAAGATATATATTTAATATTTGGAAAAGAATCAACAGGTCTTCCTTATGATTTTATTGCCAATAATTTAGATAAGACGTTTAGAATACCTACTACAGATAAAGTTAGAAGTCTAAATTTATCCAATTGTGTAGCTATTATGTTATATTTAGCTAGTTCGCAAGTAATAGATGAAACTTTAATTAGTCATGAACCAGATAGCTTAAAGGGTGAATTTTTTATTGATCAATACAAAAAGGAGGAATAATATGTACGATAGTATAGTTGTTGGTATGGGACCAGCCGGTATTAGTTGCGCCATCTATTTAAAAAGATTTGGTTTAAATGTCTTAGTCATTGGTAAAGATTTAGGATCTTTGGCTATGGCTAAGGAAATAGAAAACTATTATGCTGAAGGTCTAATAAGTGGTAAAGAGCTAGCGGAAAAAGGCTTAAAAAGTGCTATGAGTCTAGGTGTAGCCATTAATCATGATGAAGTTATAAGTATTGATTATGCGGAAAATGGTTATCAAATTACTACTAAAAAGGCTACTTATGACACAAAAACAATTTTATTAGCAACAGGTAAGGTAAGAAACAGTTTTCCTCTTGCTAAAAAATATGAGGGTAAAGGTGTATCATATTGTGCAACCTGTGATGGTTTTTTCTATCGCAATAAAAAAATTGCTTTAGTTGGCTATAATGAATTTATGTTGCATGAGCTTAACTTTTTAGCACCATTAACTAAAGATATTATTGTCTTTACTAATGGTAATAAATTAGAAGTTGCAATAGATTCTAGTATTAAAGTTGTGCAAGATAAGATTACGGCTCTTACTGGTGAGACTAAATTAGAAGGTATTGTCTGTGGCAATGAAACATATAATGTTGATGGTTGTTTTATTGCTTTAGGAAGCCAAAATGCTTTTACTTTAGCTAAACATTTAGGCTTAGAGATTAATGATAATAACC
>CALUXJ010000018.1 GCA_944324725.1 uncultured Acholeplasmatales bacterium | reverse complement strand
AACCTCCTTATATTTTTGATATTTTACCATTTTTATTTACTTTTCACAACTACCATTTAAAAAAATAAGCGTTTTTTTTTTTTTTTTTAAGTAAAATTACAATTTATTTAATAAAGTTGACAAAAAGCTCACAATGTTTTCATTATGAGCTTAATCTAATTACTATTAATTATCTTTATCCTTGAGATTAGGATATTTTGTACGATGCTTGTTATAAGTTGTATGTAATATTTTATGTGCAATGATTGACCCTGGTTCTTCTAAAAAGTCGGCATAAAGTTTTTGGATATCCTTGTTCAAATGGCTTCTACGTACCTCTTTTTTCTTATCAATATCATATAATACTTTAGCTCGTTTTGCTATATACGTATCTCTTATATCATCGTCTTCATTAGGTAAAAACAATTCTTTAACATATGGTTGACCACCACCATTTATACAACCACCTGGACAACCCATTATTTCAATAAAATCATATTTCGAAGTTCCATTTTTAATTTCTTCTAGTAATACCTTAGCGTTTTTCATTCCACTAGCCACTGCTAGATTATAGCTACTTCCGTTAATCTCTAGACTAGCCTCTTTAATACCTTTTAGACCTCTAACTGGCTTATATTCTACTGGCTCTAGTTCTTGACCAGTTATAAAATGATAGGCCGTTCTAACTGCTGCTTCCATTACACCACCAGTAACACCAAAAATAACACCAGCCCCTGTATATTCACCAATTAAATCATTGTCAAATTCCTCATCTGGCAATTTTTTCCACACTAGGCCAGCCCGACGAATTATTTTACCTAATTCTCTAGTTGTAAGAACAATATCGACATCTTTAATGCCATCTACATTATTTTCGCGTCTTTCTTTTTCATATTTTTTGGCAGTACATGGCATAATGGAAACTACACAAATTTTTGAGCGATCTATATTATGCTTTTCGGCATAATAAGTTTTGATAATTGCTCCGACCATTTCATGAGGAGATTTACAACTAGATAGATGTCCAAGTAGTTCAGGATAATAATATTCAATATAATTTACCCAACCTGGAGAACAAGAAGTAATCATTGGCGTCATTGCTTTAGTAGTAACCCGGTGAATCCATTCATTGGCTTCTTCCATGATCGTTAAATCCGCGCCAAAATTAGTATCAAAAACTCGGTAAAAACCTAATCTATGTAATGCAGCAACCATTTTTCCAGTCGCCTTTGTACCTATTTTTTCACCAAATTCTTCTCCTATAGCCGCCCTAACTGCTGGTGCCGTTTGAACAATAACTATTTTACCATCAGCAAAAGCCTTATCTAATTTATCAATTTCTGAATGTTCCATTAAGGCCCCGGTTGGACATACTAGAGTGCATTGTCCACACTCAATACATGGCACATTAGCAAAGGAGCGATTTTCAGCTGGACCAACTAGCGTATTAAATCCCCTTTTTTCAAAGCCTAAAATACCAAGTCCTTGTAAATTCTTGCAGGCTTCAATACAACGACCACATAAGATACATTTGGAAGTATCGCGAATAATACCAAACGCTAAATCATCATAGGTAGTAGGCGTTTTACTGCCCTTATACATTTCTGGTCGTGCACCAACAATACGTGATACCTCTAAAAGCTCGCACTGACCATTTTTAGGACAAGACTGACAATCAAATGAATGATTAGATAAAAGTAATTCAACACTTGTCCTTCGTGCAACTACTGCTTCTGGGTCATTGATACTAACCTCTAATCCATCCCGTAAGGGGTAGGCACAAGAAGGAACGAGTCTTCTTTCTCCTTTGATTTTAACTAAACAAACACGACAAGAAGCTAGACTGCATTGTCCGTGTTGCCAAGAGCATAAACTTGGCACATTATAGCCACAGCTACGTAAAGCCTCTAGTAAAGTTTGATTAGCATCTACTTCATATTTAATACCTTCAACCGTAATATTTATTTTACTCATACGCTACCTCTAATTCTTGGAAATGGCGTGGAACATACAGGATTGAAAACATACGCCACATTTAACACATTTATTTTGATCAATAACAAATGGCACCTTGCCAACAACACCAGTTATGGCGCCAGTTGGACAATTTTTGGCACAAATTGAACATTTTTTACATCTTGTCGCATCAATCTTATAGCTCATAAGACTCTTACAAACACCAGCATCACATTTTTTATCGACAATATGTCTAATATAAACATCTCTAAATTTATGTAAAGTTGATAAGACTGGATTGGCAGCTGACTGACCTAAACCACATAAACTACCAACTCTTAAGGAATGAGATAATTCTTCCAACTTATCTAAATCCGATAATTCACCCTGACCACTAGTAATTTTTTCTAATATTTCTAAAAGTCTTTTAGTACCGATTCGACATTGACTACATTTGCCACAGGACTCATCACAAATAAATTCTAGATAAAATTTAGCCACATCGACCATACAGTTATCCTCATCCATAACGATAGCGCCACCAGAACCCATCATTGAGCCTTTTTCTACTAGATTATCAAAATCAATTGGTGTGTCTAATTCCTGAAGTGTTAAACAACCGCCTGATGGTCCGCCTGTTTGAATAGCTTGGAAAAGTTTATTGTTGGGAATACCTTCACCTATATCATAAATTAATTCTCGCAAGGTCGTACCCATTGGTACTTCTACTAAACCAACATTTTTAACCTTACCACCCAAGGCAAAAACTTTCGTTCCTTTAGATTTTAACGTCCCTATCTGATTAAATTTGTTTGCACCTTCCCGTAAAATGTATGGTATATTCGCTAAAGTTTCCACATTGTTAATAATTGTTGGTTTCCCCCATAGTCCACTGACTGCTGGGAATGGTGGACGTGGTCGTGGCATGCCACGTTTTCCTTCAATTGAATTAATTAAGGCCGTCTCCTCGCCACAAACAAAAGCCCCAGCTCCTAAACGAATATGTGCTCTAAAAGAAAAATTGGTTCCTAAAATATTATCACCCAGTAAGCCATATTCTTCTAAAGCTTTAATAGCCTTCCTTAAACGATCAACGGCTACAGGATATTCGGCTCGGACATAAAAATAACCATTTTGCGCACCTATGGCATAAGCTGCAATCATCATACCTTCAATAACATTGATAGGATTTCCTTCCAAAATTGAACGATCCATAAAAGCACCTGGATCACCCTCATCGCCATTACAAATTACATATTTAGTATCATTAACTTGATCATAGGCAAATTGCCACTTTTTACCAGTGGCAAAACCGCCACCACCACGACCACGAAGTCCACTTTGTAAGACTTCATTGATAACCGCTTGTCTATCCATATGCAGTGCCTTAACCAATCCTTTTAAGGCATCGTTGCCTAAAGCCTCATGAATGTTTTCGGGATTAATTTCACCACAACCATGTAAAGCAATTCTTAATTGCTTCTGATAAAAAGGAATATCATCTTGTCTAGGATACTTAATTTTACTATTTGGATCTTCATAAACCAAATCCTCAACGATTTGCCCACTTCCTATATCAATATCCATGATTCGTTTAACGTCACTTAACTTTACCATCCGGTATAAAGTATCTTCAGGATATATTTTTACAAAAGGTCCTTGTGAACAAAAGCCAAAACAGCCAACTAAATTTATTGTAACTTTATAAGAAAGGTTGCGTTCTTCTATCTCCTTTTGAAAGGCGTTTAAGATATCCCGCGAATTGGAAGATAAACAACCTGTACCACCGCATATCACTATGTGCCTAATTTTATTTTCACCCGCTAATTTATCGGCAAAAGCATGAGTATCTTCGATAATTACTTTTTCTAATTCACTTATTGTCTTAATTTTATTTGCCATAATCCATTACTCCATTTTCATATTTTTATATTCATTAATGATGCGGGGAACATCATTTAATTTAACTCGAGGGTAAACCTTACCATTTATTGTTAAGGCTGGAGCAATACCACAGGCACCAATACAACGTAAACCATCTAAAGTAAAAAGACCATCATCCGTCGTTTGGCCAACTTTAATTCCTAATAATTCGGAAAATTTGTCTAAAACATTTTGTCCACCTTTTACATAACAGGCTGTCCCTATACAAACACCTATAACATACCGACCCTTAGGTTTTAATGAAAATAGCGAGTAAAAAGTTACAACTCCATATATTTCACTTACTGGAATGTTTAAATTTTTACTAATTAGCTCTTGAACCTCTAATGGAATGTAGCCATATTCTCTTTGAACATCTGCCAAAACGAGCATCAATGGTGATGGTTCATCTTGGTAGCGCTTACATATTTCGTTAATTTGTGTAATAGCCTCTTTTCTTAATGCCATCTTTGTTAACTCCTTCTTGTTTTATAAGGTCATTATAACATTTTTATATTTGAATTAAAAGAAAAAATAAAAACGTTTTTATTAATACCTATTTTGTCTTGATGACACGACTAAATAGCAAATTGAGCAACCACCAAAATAGCTTATTAAATGGATTAAATCACAATTAAGATAAAATGTATCCTGATAAAATAAATTAGGAAAATAAGTATTATTTGCCAAAAGCGTATAAAATAAGTATCCGATGTTAAACAAAAATATCAGCATTATTCCAAGCATCCTCATATTTATCAATCCTATTAAACTACTAAATAAATTAATAATCAAAGAGTAGTAAATTAGTTGTCCTAAATTATTTATGTCAAGCTGGTAATTTGTAATTTTTGTATAAGCATTAATTTCTATTAACAAAAAAATAAAAAGCCCATTTATAATGCTATATTCTAACATCTTATAATATTGATAAATTGAAATTTTGAAACGAAAATAAGAGAAAAAGAGACTAAATTCATAGAATCTAGTACTTCGCCAATATAAATTATAATAAATGACTAAAAGGCTAATAAATATTTTTATATATACTACTACTTCAGTAAAATAATTATTACTAGGAATATTTTTAATTATTAGATAAAAAATCAACATAATAACTAAATAACCTAAAGTATATAATTTAGATGTTAAGTAATAATCAAACTGCTTAAATATTTTATTTAATCTCATAAATTGTACCTCCAGCCATCTTAACAATTTTGGGATTAAGATATCTAAAAGCACTAGGAAAATGAGTGACAATAATAAATGTTTTATTACTGCTTCTTAGCATTTTAATTATTTCTTTGGTGACATTATGATCTAGTCCATCTAAAATTTCATCATATAAAATTAAATCGGCCTGGGTTAAAAAGCTATACAATATAGCTAGTTTCTTGTAATTGCCTTTAGACAAATATTTAATTTTTTTATTTGGTAAAGCTATTTTTGCCATCACTTCATCTATTGCTATTCCACTTTGAAAAATTTCGATACTTTTAAGCAAAAATTCCTTAACTAAACGCCCTTTTGGTAATTCAAAATGATCAGACAAGTAAAATACATTTTTAAAATCTGAAGTAATATTATTAGGCTTAAGCGCATGGCAAATAAACTTTAATAAAGAAGTTTTCCCACAACCATTAGGACCTGTTAGTAAGGTAATACTATTATTTTCTATTTCTAGATTAATATCATTTAAAATATTTTTTGAACCCTTTTTGTAATTTAAGCCTTTAATTTTTAACATAAGGTATCCCTTCGTTTATATAGTTAAGATAATCATTTAAATCTAAATTACTGGTCTTTAAACGGGGACAATCTACTACATATTTAGTATCTTTATCCCTAAGCAAAAGAAATATTTTATATGGGTATAGATATTTTATGTAATTTAGTTTGATACTGTAACCCTTCATCTTTTTTTCGATACTTGTTTTAATAAACTTACTAATATAGCATTCTTCAATTTTAGCTGATGTATTTAAACTAATTGCCTGGGGAACATCTGTATATTCAGCACTTAATTGCTCATAGGATAAATATTTTAGCTCTTTACTATGATAAGTGTAAAAAATTCCTACTTCTAAGGCAAAATTATAATTATTATTTTCCATTAATAGGTAAGTACTTTCCTCATATACAAAAGGTTCAACTATCATAAAGTCAATAACATAGTTCAAATAAGTTCTAGCTAAACATTTACTAGTTCCAATTAAAACTTGTTCTTTTATCTCTATGACATATTTCGTCTCATGTTGATATAAATAATAATTAAATTCTTCATTTTTCAGCTTTTCATCCATGAAAAAACTTATTGTATAATACCGACTTGGCTCATATAAATAACTATATAAAGAGTTAATGGCTAAAACCTTAGGCTCATAAATTTCTTCTTCCCGTTGCCAAAAGATTAAAGTTATAAGGGATAGTATCAGTAAAATAAATCTAATGACCTTTTTGTTCATATAGCAACTTTTTCAATTTTTTGATATTCGTTAGTGATTGTAAAATACTCAAAACCACCTTTTTCTACCTCTACCCAAAACATATAAAAAGCTGCAACTCCATTAGTTACATAACCAGTACCACTAATAGTTACTAAAAGTTTAGTTTTCCCTTCAACTGGTACCTTAAGTTTTTCCGTGCGCTTTGTTCCCTCTGTTATTTGATATTTGTATTCTAAACTTACCTTTGCATCTAAATCATGCTTAAATTTTTTTACGGTGCCATTTAAGCCGTATGAAATAGTCCCAGTGGCATTTATATTGGTTTTTACTTCCGTCTCGGTTGTAACACTAATTTCATAGACTATTTCTTCCTCACCACTATTAGTTGTCTCATAAACAGTTCTTGCAATATAAGTACATGGAACCTTATAATTAACAATATTAACATTCCAGCCCCAAAACCGTCGTTTGCTGATACTTGCATAGTATTCATCATATTCAGCCATGGTATAATTACTTAATAATTTACCACTTTCTAGCATTATCTCAGCATATCCATTATAATCATCGCTGGCTTTAACTTGTTTGGTTGGTTGAACTAAAAATAGTAATATAACAAATAGTAGCATAATAATTTTTTTCATATTTTTCACTCCGTTTCATTAATATATAGACACTATTTTGCCTTTTTTTACTAATTATTGTATTTTTCTTTTAATATAGTTAATTATTTGTTATAATTTAGCCCGGGTGATAAATATGGCAGGATGCGATCATAACTGCAATACTTGTGGCTCTAAATGTGAAGGGGCCCCAAAATATTTTAAATTAAATGAAGCTTCACATATTAAACATATAGTTGGCGTTGTATCTGGTAAAGGTGGCGTCGGTAAATCAGCTACCACTGCACTTTTAGCTACCGCTTTTAATAAACAAGGTTACAAGGTTGGTATTTTAGATGCCGATATTACTGGTCCTTCAATCCCAAAATCCTTTGGAGTTAAGGATGGTCTAAAAGGTAGTAAGAGTATAATGTATCCGCAATTTAGTAAAAATGGCATTAAATTAGTCTCTATTAATTTATTATTACAACATGAAGATGATCCTGTTTTATGGCGCGGACCTGTTGTAGGTAGTGCTATTAAACAATTCTATGAAGATGTTTTATGGGAAGATTTGGATTATTTATTTATTGATATGCCACCTGGAACTGGTGATGTAGCTTTAACTATCTTCCAATCTGTACCACTAGATGGTGTAGTAATTGTATCTACTCCGCAGGACTTAGTTGCTATGATTGTTGGTAAAGCACTTAAGATGGCTAATATGATGAATATTTCTGTTTTAGGATTAGTAGAAAATATGAGTTATATTAAATGTCCAAATTGTGACACAATCTTAGAGCCATTTGGTCCATCTAAGCTTGATGAAGTAGCAAAGCTTTATAACATTACACCTCTTGGAAAAATGCCTATTGATCCAAAGCTAGCTACATTAGTTGATCAAGGTGAAATTGAACAATATGATACTTCATTTCTTAATGAATTAGTAACAAGCTTAAATAACACTTTAGAGCATAAAATTAAATTGAAACGGTTATAAAAATATTAAGCTAATAAATAGCATAAAAGGGCCTTATAAAGACCCTTTTTTATATTTTTTTATCATGAAAAAAAGCCTTAATTATAGTGAATCCCATGAAGTATTCCCGACTATTAAATCTGACTCTTGAGATTTGTCCTATAATTAAAGGCTTTTTTAATTATTAATTTTTTTAATTAAATCATCAATATGATTACCATAATCTAGTGATTCATCATATTTAAAAATTAATTCTGGCATTTTTCTAGCCCCTATTTTAGAGGCAAGATAAGAACGAATTTGGACTTTATATCCTTCTAATGCTTCTGCATAATGACTTTGCTTTTCTTTATTATAGCAGGTGTAATAAATGGTCATGTATGATAAATCATTAGTTATTTTAATTGCTGTAACTGATACTTCTTTTAAATCATCATCTTTAGATTTATTTAAAAACCACAATGATAACTCCCTTAAACTTAAAGATTCTAAACGTTTCAATTTAATTTGGTTCATTGCTTAACCTCCTGGGAAATAGATGCTTCAATAACATCGCCTACTTTAAGGTCGTTGAAGCCATCAATTCTAATACCACACTCATAGCCAGCTTTTACTTCCTTGACATCATCTTTAAAACGTCTTAAAGTAGCTAGTTTACCCTCATAAACAACGATACCCTCTCTTAAAAGTCGAATCAAAGCTGTATTAGATACATATCCATCCGTAACATAACAACCTGCAATTGTTCCGACTTTAGAAATCTTAAATAGCTCCCTAACCTCACAATAGCCTGTTACTACTTCTTCGTAGACCGGATCAAGTAGGCCTTTTAAGGCAGCTTCGATATCATTTGTTACATCATATATGATACGATATAATCTAATTTGAACTTTTTTCGCGGCGGCAGAAGCCTTTACATTTGGCATAGGACGAACGTTGAAACCAATAATTAGAGCCTTTGAACCATCAGCTAGATTAATATCATCTTCCGTTATTGTACCTACATTACATCTAATTATATTTAAGGCTACATCAGGAACTTCTATTTTCATTAAGCTGTTACGTAAGGCTTCTGCACTACCTTGCGCATCCGCCTTAATGATAATATTTAATTCTTTATTCTTGTTATCAATTTGATTAAATAAGTCATTAATATTTTTTGGTTTGCTTTCTTCTAATTCCTTAGCCTTATTACGAATTTTACGTTCTTCAGCAATAGCTTTAGCTTCTTGTTCAGACTCAAATACCATAAACTTATCACCAGCTTGTGGCACTGAATCAAGACCTGTAACCATTAAGGCCTGACTTGGTTTAGCTTCCTGATAGCGCATATGTCTATCATCTTCCATAGTTCTAACTTTAGCAAAAGTATCACCACATACAAGAACATCACCAACTTTTAAGGTACCATTTTGAATTAAAAGAGTAGCATATGGTCCTTTATTTTTATCTAAGCCAGCTTCAATAACCGTTCCCATCGCTAAACGATTTGGATTAGCTCTAAGATTTTGCATTTCAGCTACTAATTCAATATCCTCAAGTAACTCCTTAACACCTGTTCCCTTTAAAGCAGAAATATTGGTATAAATAGTATCGCCACCCCAAGCTTCAGGGATCAAATTATATCGTGCTAACTCTTCCATAACTCGACTTGGATTAGCTTGTGGCTTATCAATCTTATTAACAGCTACAATAATAGGACATTTAGCTGCTTTTGCATGTTCAATAGCTTCCTCAGTTTGTGGCATAACACCATCATCGGCTGCCACAACTAGTATAACTATATCTGTAATTGAAGCACCACGTGCCCGCATTTGACTAAAAGCGGCATGTCCTGGCGTATCGATAAATGTAATTGGATAGTTATTATAATTAATTTGATAAGCACCTATATGCTGTGTGATTCCACCGGCTTCCCCCAAAGCAACCCGGGAATTTCTAATCGTATCTAATAAAGTAGTTTTACCATGATCAACGTGACCCATAATAGTTACTACTGGTGGTCTTCTAACCAAATCTGCTTCATTATCTTGAATTTTAAATTCATCAAAACGAGCAGCATCCGTAACTACCTCATCATTAACATCATAACCATAATCCATACAAATCAATTCAACTGTCTCACGATCAATAACCTGCGTTTGACTGGCCATTATCTTATTTTGAATTAGCTTCATCACTACCTGATTTACCGGTTTACCTAATGCTTCTGCTAACATAGAAACAGTCATATTTGGTTTGTAAACTACTATTTTTTCGCCCTTATCTTTATTATCCTTTTGCGGAATATTTGAGGTTCTTTTTCCCTCTTTTTTGTTTTTAGGCATAAAAACACCTACTTTCTTAATATTTTTAAAAATGATTCTCCACTTTTCTTAATACCTAATACCTTTTTATTGTCCTTACCAATTGCCTCTGATAAAGCAAAGGAATCATAATCTTGACATACTGCAACATTATAATATTTTGCCTTATCTAAAATTTGCTTTGTCGTATTTGCACCAGCATCACTAGCCAAAAAAACGTAAATTATTTCTTGATTTCTAATTCCCTGTATGACTAGATTTTCGCCTAGAACAATTTGTCCTGCACGCATACACAAGCCTAAATTATTTAAAATCTTTTCCATTTATAATCCCCAACAATTCCTTATAAATAGTATCTGGAACTTCAACCTCAAGCTTACGATCTAAAACTTTGCTTTTTCTGGCCTTTAAAATAACAGCCTCATCTTTTTTTAAATAAGCCCCTCTACCATTAGCTTTACCCTTTAAATCAATAATAACTTGTCCCTCAGGCGTACGTACAATCCGAATTAAATCCTTTTTTTCACATTTTTCGCCACTGGCAACACAAGTTCTTATGATTGGTTTTCTTGTTTGCATCATAATTCAATTAAACCTTCATTAAATGCATCTTTTAAGGATTTAATATCAATTTTCCAACCACATGATTGAACAGCTAAACGAACATTTTGACCAGATTTACCAATCGCAAGGCTTAATTGATCATCAGGTACAACAACTACTGATGTTTTTGTTTTAGGATCAACATTTAAAACTTTAGTAACCGTTGCTGGTTGTAAAGAATTAGCAATAGTCTCCTCAATGTTAGGACTCCATTTATATAGATCAATCTTTTCACCATTTAAGGCATCAATTATTTCTTTTATTCTTGAGCCACCTTCACCTACACATGCACCGATAGCCTCAACATTTGGATCATTAGAATAAATAGCAATTTTACATCTATCGCCTGGATCTCTAGCAATACCCTTTACTTCAATAACCCCAGAAGCAATTTCTGGAATATAAGTTTCAAGTAAGCGATTGATTAAATTACGATCGTTTCTTGTAACATAAACCTTTGGTTCCTTATTAGTATGCTCAACTTTTCGAATGAATACTCTAACAAAATCACCCTCATGTAAATTGTCATTTACTAAGAGTTCCTTTTTAGGTAAATAAGTAGTTAAATTACGACCGATATTTAAAATGACAAAATCATCTTTAACCTCAACAACTTTAGCTTGAATCATTTCCCCTTCTAAATTTTTGAAATATGCTTCAGCCTTTTCTCTTTCTAGTTGCTTTAGGCTTTGGTTAAACATAGATTTCATTTGACTAGCACCTTGACGACCTAATTGGTCCATAGTTATAGGTGTTTCAATGATTTGTCCTACTTTACAATTAGATTTACCTTTAAGTTTTCTAGCATCCTCTAATAAAATTTCTTTTATTCCATCTTCGCTTGGTTCAGCACTATATTCTTCAACAACTCGTTGAACCTTATAAATGTTAATCTCTTGTTTATCTGGATTAACTACTACCTTACAGCTGTCATCACCAAATGCTTTTTTGTAGGCATAAATTAATGCCTTGCGTACAATTTCATAAATATCTTCTTTAGCTAAATCTCTTTGTTCACTAACTTCAGCTAAATTTTTAAAAAAATCCTTACTAATCATGTTTTCTCCTTATATTTTAACTGCCAATCTAATAAATTTAATATCCTGATAAAGAATTGGTTGTTTTTTTATTCTTCCTTTTAGATTAATTTTTACGACAAGGTCATTATCATTTACTGCTTCTAAGTAACCCTCATATATTCCTTGAGCAACCTCAATATGAATGTATTTACCTAAAGCACCTATTATTTCATCCTTGTTTCTAAGTTCTTTTTCCGCCCCTGGTGAAGATACTTCGAGCATATATGGTGGCCATGAACTATCAATTTTATCTAACGCTGTTGATATTTGTTCATTTAAGCTAGCCAATTCATCAATGCTAATAGCGGGAGCTTTATCAATAAATATTTGTAGGATATCATTATTGTCGATTTTATCTAATTTAACATCGTATAAAGTGTAGTCTGTATTAGCAATAATGCTTAAAACGATTTCTTTTACCTTAGCTATATCCATTTATTAATCACCCCTAAACATTAAAATAAGAGAGGTGTTACCTCTCTTGGTGTAAAGAGATTATAACACACTTTTATCTTACTTGCAACCTTTTAGTTTAACCTTGTCTTATTGTGGTTATATTCTCTAATTATTGTATTAAAGTGAACATAATTTAATGATTTAATTAATTCATTTACTTCATGATTAAAATAATCTTTTGTACTTAGATTGTAATCATTAATACCTTCCTTAAATAAGACTTTGTCATTCATAATTACCGCATAATGAAGTGGATAATTAATTCTTTCTTTAGCGGTTAAATCATAGACTAGCAATCCCGAAAAATTTTCTTGCAAATAATCCTTTAATAAAATTCCATTACGATTCTTAAAAGCGGTTAAGGCCCCATTTTGTAATAATAATTTCGTTATTCCATAATTATGGTTGCTTATTGCCTTAAAAAGCGGGGTTTCTTTAGCTTTGTTTAGCTGATTAATCTCTATTCCTTTTGTTATTAAATACTTTACAATATCCACATTGTCATATGAACACGCTAGATGTAGCAAATTATTATTAGCATCATCTAATTCCCTGGCTAGTTGAGGGTTAAAATAATTTTCCAAAAGCTCTAAACTTCCATTGCGAACAAGCGCGAATAAAATATTTTCGCCCATCTCATTCTTTTGCGTAAAATCAGCCTTACGATACTCAATAAATAACTTAATAATTTCCGTACGACCATACAAAAAGCTATAGTAAAATGGTGTTTCACCTTTATCGTTGCGTAAAGAAACATCACAATTATTTTTTAACAAACTATTACATACTCCCGGCATATTCTTATGAACAGCTAGAAAAAGGGGTGTCATACCTAAATGGTTTTGTTGATTTAAAAAAATATGAGAATTAATCAAATAATAACAAATCTCCAATTTATTATACATGATTGCATAATGTAAGAGGGTATTGCCTTTATCATCTATTTGATTAATTGAATTATAACTCAAATATTCCTTCAAAGCCTCAATATTATTTTCTAAAATGTAAAGTACTGCTTCATTCATAATTATAATATCTAAATAAAATAAAAATAGGACCTAAGCCCTATTTTACAGCATCTTTCATTCCTTTACCAGCTTTAAAAGCAGGGCTCTTTTGACCAGGAATATTAATATCTTCACCTGTTCGAGGGTTTCTACCTACCCTAGCAACACGGTCTCTAACTTCAAAAGTTCCAAAACCAGAAATTACAACCTTCTCCCCTTCTCCTAAAGTTTCACAAATGACATCAAGGAATCCATCAAAGGTTTTTTCAGCATCAACTTTTGTAATATTTAGTCTTTCGGCTACAACAGCCACTAATTCAGCTTTATTCATGACTTTTACCTCCGTTTTTATAATTATAACATTTTTTTTATATATTGCAAATTATTCTTCTTTTAATTTTCTAGATAATAATAAATTTTGGCTTTCTTTTAATGTAATTTTACCAGTTACCAAGAGGTAACTAGCCTCAATTATTGGTAATTCTAAGTGATATTTTAAGCCAATTTGATGGGCAGCCATAATTGTTCTAATTCCCTCAACAGTTTGAGTAGAGGTATTAATCGCCTCATCCGCTGTTTGACCTTGCCCAATTTTTAATCCTGCCACGAAATTACGACTATTATATGAGGATGCCGTTACTATTAAATCACCTAAGCCAGATAAGCCATAGGCTGTTTCTTTTGTTCCACCCATGGATAGGATTATCTTAACAATTTCGCGCATTCCTCGACAAATTAGAGCCGCCCGGGCATTTTCCCCCAGTCCTAAACCAGAAGCAATACCAGATACTATGGCAATAGCATTCTTAATGGCACCACCCGTTTCAACCCCACGAACATCTTGTGAAGTATATACTCGAAGATAATCATTAGCAAATAAATTCTGCACCATAGTAGCAGCCTCTAAATCTAAAGATGCACTAACTAACGTAGTAAACTTCCTAAAAATTAATTCTTCCGCATGACTTGGACCAGATAAAACAACATAAGCTTTTAATTTATCTTTAGCAATTGTCTCATTAATAATATCCGAAACTAAATCTCCTGTTTCTGGTTCTATACCTTTACTTACATTAATAAATATCTTAGGCTCTTTAGTGCTTGTGTTGATTTGATTTAACACACTACGTATCACTTTAGTAGGAACACATAAAACAATCACTTGCGCAAAATCAAGGGCTTCTACTAAATCTGTAGTAGCCTTTATTGAGCTAGGGATAGAAACATCAAAAGAAGGATGGACATGATTTCGATTTATCCTTTGGACAAAATCAAGATTGATGTCTCTAATTAGTACTTGGTTATTATTATCTGCCAACACTTGAGCTAGAGTAGTTCCCCATGCTCCACCACCAATAATAGTTATATTCATATCAGTCTCGTCTCCTAAATTCTAATTTGATGGGCGTTGCAAAGAAATCAAAATTTTTCCGAATTTGATTTTCTAAATAACGCTTATAAGAAAAATGTAGGTACGTTTCATCATTAACAAAAATAGCAAAAGTAGGAGGTTCGACCCCAACTTGAGTAGCATAATATATTTTTAATTTGCCACCATTGAAAAAAGATGGCAAGTTCATTTGGTAGGCATCAATTACCACATCATTTAATACTGATGTTTGAATTCTTCTTCTATAGGCCTCATAAGTCAACTTTAACATTGGATAAAGGGTTTGTACCCTTGCCTTAGTTAAAGCAGATAAGAAGACTACCGGAGCGTAATCTAAATACTTAAATTTATCACGAATATCCTTTTCAAACTCTTGCATTGTATTAGTTTCTTTTTTTACCGTATCCCATTTATTTACAACAATGATACATGGCTTATTATACATCTCAATATATTGCCCAACATGTGTATCCTGTTCAATAATACCTGTACTAGCATCTAAGACTAAAACGACTACATCTGACCTTATTATAGCATCAATTGTTCTAATTTGAGCATATTTATCTAAATTTTCATAAATTTTGCCCCGTTTTTTTAGACCTGCTGTATCAATTATAATGTATTTATCATCTAAATAGGTAAAACTTTCATCAATCGCATCTCTGGTTGTACCAGCTATATTAGAAACAATAACGCGTTTTTCATTTAAAATAGCGTTAACTAAGCTTGATTTTCCTACATTAGGGCGTCCAACTAAACTAAACTTGATTCCTTCTTCTTCCTTAGCATCATCTTTATTAGGGAAATGTTTTATCACTTCATCTAATAAATCTCCAATACCGATACCATGCTGAGTAGAAATAGGATAAAGTTCACCAAAACCCAAGGCATAAAAATCATACATATTATCTTTATATTTTTGATCATCGACTTTATTGACTGCTACAATTACTTCTTTTTTTACTTTATAGAGCATTTTAGCAATAAATTCATCATCGTCAGTCATTTGACTCCGACAATCAACAACAAAAATAATGACATCTGCTTCTTCAATAGCTATTTCGACTTGAGCCTTTATTTCTACTTGAAAGGGGGCATCTTGAATTTCAATGCCCCCTGTATCAATAATATAGAATTCTTGCGATAGCCAGGATGCTTTAGCATATATACGATCACGCGTAACACCAGGCGTATCATCAGTAATGGATAATCTTTCGCCTAAGATACGATTAAATAAACTTGATTTACCAACATTGGGTCTACCAACAATAGCGACCTTTGGTAACATAGTTATCCACTCCTTATTTTAAAATGTCTTTGAACATATCTCCTAAAGTTACATTGCTATTATCTTGGTTTTCATCAAGATATTTTTGCATTTCTGCTT
The DNA here is from genome assembly GCA_944324725.1 of uncultured Acholeplasmatales bacterium. Taxonomy (GTDB): domain Bacteria; phylum Bacillota_I; class Bacilli_A; order Acholeplasmatales; family Anaeroplasmataceae; genus CALUXS01. Next base: position 7,711 of record CALUXJ010000018.1, on the reverse strand, counting down.
TTTCTTCTAAAGATTTTAAGCGTCTAATACTCAAACGTAAAACCCACTCTCTAGGTTTAATTTCTGTAATAATAGCTTTTACTTCATCGCCAACAGCGTAGAAATCTTCTAATTTGCCTTTAGCATCTTTAGCAAGAACCGCAGCAGTTGGAATAAAACCATCAACGCCTAAAGTTTCAACCTTTAAACCATCCTCGGTAATTTCTGTAATCTTACAATCACATACATCGCCAACTTTAGCTTTTACTCTTGACCAAGGATTATCTAACATAGCCTTACGAGATAAAGAGATTCTTTCTTTTTCAACATCAATATTTGAAATTATAACTTCAATCTCATCATCAACCTTAACATAAGCTTGATAATTGTCATTTGGATTCCAGCTATATTCACTTTGATGTAACAAACCTTTAACATTTGGTGCTAATTCTACTAAAATACCATAAGGTAACTTGTTAACAACTTTACCTGTAACCTTCTCACCAACTTTATGTTCAGCCACATATAAAGCAAATGGAGTTGGTAATACAGCTTTACGAGAAACAACAACCTTATCATTCTTTACAGAAATAACCTTAACGGTAACTTTATCGCCAACCTTTAAAACATCTTCAATCTTGTTAATAAAAGTATGACTGATTTCAGATAAACGTAACATTGCTTGTACATAATTAAATTTAACAAAGCATGCAAAAGGTAAAATCTTAACAACTGTACCCTCTAATACATCGCCTTCATGGATTGTTGCTAATTCAGCTTGCTTGTTAGCTTCAAACATACTATTTTCATATTCTCTAGCTGAGAAAATAGCCCGCGCCTTTTCTGGATTAACTTCTAATAAAATTCCTTCAAGTTCCATGCCAATCTCACATTTCTTTGGTGCTTGAGATTGAGGCATAAATAAGTTTATGCCCTCATAATTTACTTGATAACCTTTGTTATCTTTAACCTTGCTAACAACTTTAACTTTAATTGGAGTTTTATCAGTAACTAATGGTTCTAAAGAGTTAAATTTTTCTGCTCTTAATAATCTTAAACGTGAGCATAAAATTTCACCACTAACTTCTCCTTCTTTAATTTCTGTAATTTCAACTTGTACTTCATCACCAACTGAAACTAAGTGTTTCAAAGAAGTTTGAGTTTTATCTAGAGTAAAATGATCTAGATAAATTTGACCTTCTGTAAAGTCATGTAAATCAAGATAACATACATTATCTTCTACAGCTACAACTGTACCTGTAACTACTTGGCCTTTACGAAGACGCTTGCCAAATTCTACCTCGTCCATACTAGTGATTTCTTTCTCTTCTTGACTCATAATACTACCTACCTTATTTTTAACTATCTTTATTATTTGAGCACAAACCTCGGCAATTGTCATGTTTGTGGTATCAACTAAAATTGCATCACTCGCCATCTTAAGGGGAGCAATTGCTCGCGTTGAATCTTTTTCATCTCTGACTTTAATGTCATTTAAAACATCTTCAAACTTTACATCCTGTCCCTTAGCGATTAGCTCGTCATAACGTCTTTTGGCTCTTGCCTCAACCGAAGCTGTTAAATATATTTTAACATCGGCTTTTGGTAAGACAACTGAACCTATATCACGCCCATCCATTAGAATGTTACCTTGACTTGCTAATTCACGTTCCCAAATAAGCATTCTATCTCTAACAACCTTCATCTTGCTAACTTGAGATACATTTTTGGTAACATCAGACTCTCTGATTTCTTGTGAAACATCTTCACCATTTAAATATATTTTATTATCTTGATAACTTAGTCTAATATCATCTAAAAAGTCATAACTATTTTCTACAGTTAAGTCTACCTTTTCTCTTAATGCATATAATGTAATGGCTCTAAACATTGCGCCGGTATCAATATGCGTAAAGTTAAGCTCCTTGGCTACAATTTTACAAATAGATGATTTGCCAGACCCGGCTGGCCCATCAATAGCCACTTGAATATTGGACATTTTAACACTCCTTACGCTTTCTAAATTATACCATAATAAACCAATTAAAGTAAACTATAAGACATGAAGTTTTTTTATTTCGTGTGGTTTTAATGGCCTTATTTCACCTTCATTTAGACCAGAAATATCAATATTAGCAAAACTTAAACGTTTAATCCATTTTATTTTTAAATCAATCGCCTCTAACATTCGTCTTACCTGCCGATTTTTGGCCTCTTCAATAGTAATAACAAAACTTGATTGATTTATTTTCTTTTCAATTTGAATATCAGAAATACCCTTTAATTTAGCTAAAATACCATCCAAATTAATTCCCTTTAAAAGTTTAGTAATCATATCTTGCGTTAAAATGCCAAACACTCTAACTTGATAGACCTTAGGTATACTATTAGCAGCGTTAGTTAGCTTATACGCTAAATCGCCATCATTAGTTAAAAGCAATGCGCCACTAGTCTCGTAGTCTAGTCTTCCTACAGGAAAAACTCTTTCAGCTAGCATTTGAGGGCTATACAAATCTACTATCGTTTTACGCTGAAAAGGGTCAGACATTGTTGTTAAATAATTAACGGGCTTATTTAATAAATAATAAGCCTTCAAAACCTTACTAACAACTTTATTATCAACCTTAATTTCATCCTTATTTGTAACCTTTGTTCCTAAGGTAGTAACTACTTCATCATTAACTTTAACTCGACCAGCTAAAATTAATTCTTCCGCTTTTCTTCTTGAAGCCACTCCGCGCAGGGCTAAAGCTCTTTGTAAACGCATTTCTTCCATCATTATTCACCATCTTTAATATTTTGACATTCACTACTTACTCCTAAAAGAGCATTATCTTTAAAAAAGGTTGTGGAGTAATAGCTTAAATTCTCTAAATTTGTATTGTAAAAGCAATAGCTACCTACTTGTTCTAAAGTTTTAGGCAAACTAACTTGCTTTAAATTAGTACAATCAAAAAAGACACTTCCACCTAAAATGTTTAAGGTAGTATAACTTAGGTCTATAGTTTGAATTGAGCTACAAGCCATAAAGGCATTATTATCTATAATTTCCAAGCTACTTGGAAATATAATAGTTTCTAAAATAGAACAATTAAAAAATGCTCCCTGACCAATAATTTTTATATTCGTATTGCTTAAATCTAGACTTTTTAATTTATTCTTTTCTTGGAAGGCACCATCAGCAATCCCTACTACATCCTTTCCCCTATAAGTTGATGGTATCTCATATGAGCTAACCTGTCCATAGCTCTTAGTAATTAAGTAACCATTATATTGAGGAGAGTATTCATATTTAACTCGAGGTATTTCATTATATAAAACTAAAGCTAAAAGACTGATAAAAATAAGACTTAAGCCTGTAATTATAATAATTTTATTTTTCATTTAATATGTCAAACTCCTTGTTAAGTGGACAATTAATTGTCATAGCTTCTAAAGTGTAGGGATGAATAAACGAAAAACTTTTAGACTCTAATGCCATTAATCCTTGACCAGGATTATACAGTGGATCGTTAACTAAAGGATAGCCACAACTTTTCAAATGTACTCTTATTTGATGTGTTCGACCTGTTTCTAGCAATACCTCTACTAAAGTTATTCTTTTGGCATACTTTAGTGGCTTTACATATGTCTTAGCATATTTACCATTTTTTGTCACCAAATAATGATTGCTATTATGTCTATCCCGCCCAATTGGCTTTTCAATAGTTAAAGATTTATTCATTTTTCCTTCAACAAGGGCTAAATAATAGCGTTTAAAATCATGTCGTTCTAAATGATAATTGAAATAACATTCAGTTAAATAGTCTTTAGCGTATATTAAAATTCCTGTTGTTTCTTTATCTAAACGATGAATATGTCTTACCTTTAAATTCAACCCCTTCTCAATATAGTAATTGGCAACCATATTATCACAGGCTAAATTATCTTCATCACTATGAATTATAAAGCCATAGGGTTTATTAATAATTAATAGATAGTTATCTTCATAGATGACATCTATCGCATGTTTATAAGGTTTAGTTGTTAATCCTTCATCTGGTAATTGGAGAATATCTCCAACTGTTAAAATATAATCATCCTTCACTACATTTTCATTCACTTTAATTAATTTTTGACTAAACCACTTGTATATTGTTGTTTTACCAACATTATAACTTTGTAAAAACTCCTTAAGGGATATACCCCCAACCTTTAAATTATAATTCATCGTTTTCTACCAGCTTCGTATCAATAAGGCCAATATATCCCTCTCTTTTAACGATAGAAAAAGGCTGGGCACGCACAATAAGCGAATATCTATCACCCTTATGTAAATTAATCATATGATTAGTGGCATCATAACAAAAGAAATGCCTTTCGTCGGTAACAACATTGGTATAATAGCTATAAGCTTTTTCACCATCTTCATTATAACAAACATAAAAATCGCCAAGTCGTTCACCATAGTAATATACATTGCCTAAATATGAGTCCATATGACATGGTCTTAAATTAGGGTCTATGATAACATCTTTTTTACATATTTGTTTTGGATATTTGTCAACATAAGTAAAACTAAATTCATTACCTTCTAAAATTAATACATTAAGCTGACCCGTTAATTTAACTCTATTACCCCCATCAATGGAAATAACATTTTTGCTAAAATCCATAATGGGATTATTGCATGGTCGCCTAGTAGTATAGTTTACAACTGGGAAATGACCAACAATACGAATATAGGGGCTAGGACTAGCCTTTAAATAAAAATTATCATATTTTAAAAGTTTTTCATTATATTCTGGAATATTGTTAAGATCATCTATCCCACCATGAACTAACACATATTTATCATTTAAAATAATTAAATCATAAAAGGAATCAACAAAGTCATAATACTTAGAAAAATTTTTATATAGAGTTGTACAAACTTCATCAACAGCCATATCATGACTAAGCTTTATATTTAATTTAGCAGCCATTTCATTAATAATTGATTGGCCCTTTACTAAGGTATAATATTTAAATCTTTCTTCATCGACTGGTGGGATAATATAGCGCAAAACTTCATCGCAATTACCAGCTAATAAATATACGTTGTATTTTGTTTTTAAATCCATCAAATAATCCAAAATAGCAATATTTTCTTCACCTTTTTCAATTATATCTCCCAATAGAAATAAGGTGTCTGCTTTAGTAAAATTGACCTTAGCTAAAGCATTTTTTAGCGATACTAAATCACCATGAACATCAGAAATAAATAAATATCTATCACTCTTCAAATTCAAATGTAAAACCGAAGTTTTTTTCTTCTTCAGCATCAAAATCACTCCAGACCATCATTAAGGTTAAAATAATAACAACTTGGGGATAAACAGCTAAAATATTTAAAACAAAATCCTTTGGCAAAAATCTACCATCATGAATTTCATTAAAGGCATAAGCTAAAATATCTTTTTCTAAAACTTTAGTCAAATATTCACGTTTCTTTTGACTTGTTTTTTGCTTATTATAATTAAGCATAAAATCATTATTTTCAATTTTAAAAGCTAGGATTCTATCTATTATAATACTTTTAGCCACTTCATAATGATAAATTTTAAAATGATCAACCTCTAAATACTCCAAAGCTATTTCAATAGCTCTAGTGTAATAGTCAATATAATCTAATTTTCTAAAAGTTCGATATTCTAAAGCCTCATAAAGACCAATTTCTTCCCGGTTAAAGCTTTTAATTTTACTATAGCGATAATCTTTTACAATAGTGGCAACTAATAGGGTTAACTTGTGCGCAATTTTATTTATGGTCTCATCCTTGTAAAAAGTATATCTAAAACCATTATAATGATTATAAGCTTTCATTGTGTCATTGTAACCTAAAATCATATTATTATCAATCGACTTCTCTTCAAAGGAAAAGAAACCACCTAAATCCCAAGAAGGATAGATATATTTTACAAACGGCTTATTAAGATATTCCTTGTGGGTTATATTGTAATTTAAATCAATGGCTACCACTTCATTAGCAGCAAAATCAAGGCAAAAATCAATTGGCAGATTATCATAATAGCCTCCATCAATTAAATTTTGTTTGCCAACCTTACAAATTGGAAACAAAGGAAAGCAAGAACAAGAAGCAAGAATATATTGCTTAATGTGTTCACGTGGAGCTTTTTTTACATCAACTAAGACTGGTTTGAAACCGGGAAAAGTTACGCAAACAACGCCAAATTCCTTTTTAGAATTAAGTACTTTATCTACGTCGATATATTCATCTAAAGTTTTCTTAAATGGGTCGATGTTTACACCCTTTTCTTTAATATAAGAACGAACAAAAGGAATTAAGTCTTGCATATTTTTAAATGTTTGTTTTAGAGATGACTCGTCAATATTAATCGGAGTAGCTAAAATAGTATCATTTCGTGTTTTGCGCCACAAATTGAGACAACGCAAATATTCGTCTTGTACTACCATTGTAGCATTCAAGGCACCAATAGACGTACCACATACAATATCAAAATTAATATTTAATTCTCTTAAAGCCGTCCAGGCTCCCATTTGATAGCTACCCTTTGAACCACCACCGCATAACGCTAAAGCTCTTTTCATTTTTGTTCCCTCCTCTCCTCTAAGGAAAATACACAACCACAATAATCTTGGCGATAAATATCATACTCTTTAGATAAGTTAATACTTTTTTTATAGCCCTCTTCTTTTTTAAAATTAGAATATAGATAAGCTATATTATACTTTTCTCCTAACGCATAACCAATTTCATTTAACCAATCACTATTTTTATAAGGGGAAATAGATAAGGTGCTAGTAAAATAAGCAAAATTATTTTCTTTTGCATATTTAGCAGTTGCTTCTAACCGAAATTTATAGCATTCATAGCATCTAAGACTATGTTCTCCTAATTTTTCTTTACCTTTAACCGCCTCATAGTAATTTTGGGGATGATAGGGTGGAATAATGACCTCAACACCTAAATTCATCTTATCTATTATTTTAATTTGTTCTTCTGCTCTTAAATAAAATTCACTTTCTGGGTAAATATTATCATTGGTATAATATACACTAACCGTAAAATACTTAGTAAGAAGACTAAGCGTATAGCTAGAACAAGGACCACAACAGCTATGTAAAAGCAACTTTGGTTTACCATCAATTTGCTCTAAAAATTTTTTAAAATCTTTATAGTTGGAAATCATTAAACTCACCTCCATTTTATTCATTATACCAAAAAATGAAATAAATGCAAAGTAATCATACTATAGGGTAGAGAAAAAGTTTTAACTTTTGTCCCTCCCATTGCACCGTACGTACGGGTCTCGTATACGGCGCTACATTTATATTATTCACAAACTACTTAGGTAGTAGTTTAAGGGGTTGACCAGTCCTGGTCTACCCCTTTTGCTATTTCTTGTTTCTAGTATCTTTGGTGATAGTATATAATTAACTATGCTTAAGCCACATTGTTTATATAAGCCTAATCTTGAATTTGCCACTTTAAATAAATCCCCAGATGAAAAATTCATCTTATATCTCTTATTTATTTTCTCTAGGTTTTTATATATTCTAAGTGGCTTCTTCCATTGTTTGACTATTATAACTCTTATTTTGTGTCTTAACCATTCACCAAAGTTAGCCATTTTAATTTTCATTTTTCCAACTCTAAAGTAATTTATCCACCCTTTGACTATTTGATTAACTTTAATAAAAGTCTCACTTAAGGGTTTAGCTATTGCTT
>CALUXJ010000017.1 GCA_944324725.1 uncultured Acholeplasmatales bacterium | reverse complement strand
AAATTTTCCGTATAGCTTTACTGAAGAAATTGACTTGCGAGCTGATTTGATAGGTTTAGAGGATATTTTAGATGTAAAGAAGGTTTTAGTAGACGCTACCATTACGGAAGTGGCTACTGATTTGTACCAAATTGATTTTGCCATTACGGCAGATTTGATTTTAGAATGTGCTGCTTCTTTAAAAGAAGTTCCATATCAAGTGCAAACAAATGCCCAAGAGTTGTTTAGTATTAATCCTGATAACAATGAAGCTTTTCAAATTACTGGTCAGACCTTAGACACTAAGGAAGCTATTATTACAAATTTATTAATAGCAAAGCCTTCTAAGGTATACGCTGAAGGTGAAGAGTTTATTAGCGATGAAGAAGCAACAGCTACGGAAGAAAAGCCAGTTAATGAAGCTTTTAAATCACTTAAGGATCTATTGTAGGAGGTGTAAAAATGGCTGTACCTTTTCGTAGAGTATCTAAGATGAAGAAGGGAATGAGACGTTCTCATCAAGCATTAAGCGTTCCTGGTATGATCACTTGCCCTAACTGTGGTGAATTAACATTAGCTCATAGAGCATGCAGCAACTGTGGTTATTATAAGGGTAAACAAGTAGTTAACGTACAAAAAGCAGAGGACGCAGAATAATTGCGAAATAGTCGGATAGAAATAGATGCGTGGGCATCTATTTTCTATTTATGGAGGATTTTTATGTATCAGCATGTAAGTGTTCTATTAGATGAATCAATTAAAGCCTTAGAAATTAAACCAAATGGTGTATATGTTGACATGACTTGTGGCGGAGCTGGGCATAGTAGTAGAATATTAGCCTGTTTGAAGACTGGTCATTTGTATTCTTTTGATCAAGATGAATATGCATTAAAGCGTTCACAAGATGTTTTAGCTAAAATTAATTCCAACTATACCCTAATTAAAAGCAACTTTTGTAATTTAAAATCAGAGTTGGCTAAGTATAACGTTGAAAAAGTTGATGGTATACTATATGATTTAGGAGTTTCAAGTTTTCAATTAGACATTAAAGAGCGAGGATTTTCTTACAATGAGGATGCTCCGCTAGATATGCGGATGGATCAAAGTCAAACCTTGACCGCTAAAGAGGTTGTAAACACCTATAGCTATAATGATTTAGTGCGGATTTTATTTCAATATGGTGATGAACCCAATGCCAAACGTATTGCTAGTCAAATAATCAAAGCGCGGGAAATAGGCCCAATTTTGACAACTTTAGAATTAGTAGATGTCATTAAAAAGGCTTTGCCTCAAAAAGTTCTAAAGCAAAAGGGCCATCCAGCTAAATTAACTTTTCAAGCCTTAAGAATTGAGGTTAACAACGAATTAAAAGTTTTGGATTCTAGCCTAAGACAAGCAATAGATATGCTAAATGTTGGCGGTGTTGTTGCAGTCATAACCTTTCAACCAGAAGAGGATAAAATAGTTAAACATATATTTAAGAAGGCATCAACTGTTGATGTACCACTAGGCTTACCAATTGCTAATATTCCAGAAGCTGATTATGAGATGGTTACAAAAAAACCAATTTTACCAAGTGAAGAGGAATTAGAAAATAATCATCGTTCCCATAGTGCTAAATTAAGAGTTTTGAGGCGAGTAAAATGAAACAAATTGATTTAGGTAATGAAGGAATCAATAAAGTTATTTTAAAACTAGCTATTCCAGCTATGTTGGGTCAATTAGTTAATGTTTTATATGGAATTATTGATAGAATGTATATTGGCAATATTGCTCAAATTGGTGATATAGCTTTGGGTGGTGTAGGAGTTTCAGTTCCCATTACAACCCTACTAACTAGTTTTAGTTATCTAGTCGGTGTAGGTGGAGCACCTTTATTAGCCATGAATTTAGGCGCGAGAAGAGAAGATGAAGCTAAAAAAATATTATCAAATGGTTTTTTGGCTATGTTGGTTTTATCAATAATTATTCCGGTTATAACCTTAATATTTTTGGATCCACTTTTATTGGCGTTTGGTGCAACTCCAGAAAATTTGGTCTATGCACATGATTATATGTTTATTTATCTATTGGGGGCACCATTTGCCATCATGGCACTGGGTTTGAACCAATTTATTATTTGCCAGGGTAATTCCATGTCAGGTATGAAAACTATGTTAATAGGAGCTATTATTAATATTATTTTGGACCCTGTGTTTATTTTTGTATTGCATATGGATGTAAAGGGGGCAGCTATAGCTACGGTAATTGCTCAATTTGCTAGTTTTATGTATACGTTAATTGTTCTTTTAAAGAAGACACAAGTTAGAATTAATTTTGGCAATTATGACTTAAAGTTAATTGGTAGAATATTTCTAATGGGTCTTTCCCCATTTATCATTTTGGCAACTGATAGTATTGTTAATATTTGTTTAAATAGTTCTTTAAAAAATTACGCAGGTTTAGATGCTAATATGTTCCTTACTGTTTCAACCATAACAACTAGCTTTTTTCAACTAATAACAATGCCACTTCTTGGCATTTCTAGTGGAACGCAAGCTTTTATTTCTTTTAACTATGGTGCTAATAATAGAGATAGAGTTATGCATGGTGAACGCAATATTTTGATATTTGCCATAATATTTTGTACTATTTGTTTTATTCTATCTTTTCTTATAGCTAAGCCATTTATCAGAATATTTACTGATGATCCGATTATTACAGAATATACAACTCAAAGTATTCAAATATTTATGTACGGGATTATTCCTTTAGCCTTCCAGTATTGCTTTGTTGACTGCTTAACAGCTTTAGCAAAGCCAAGGGCTGCAGCTTTTTGTTCACTATTTAGAAAAATAATTATCATTTCAACCACCTTTATTTTCCCTATCATGATGGGTGTTATGGGTTGTTTTTGGGCAGAAATGATTAGTGATGTTATTTCTAGTACAGTTTCTACTATCTTTTTTGTTATTGCTTTCCCAAAGATAATGCATAGACAACTACTAGTTAATCCTATTTTTAAAAGAAAAAAAGAAAGTGATTAAGCACTTTCTAAATTATTATTTGAGGTTTTAAACCTCTTTTTTTATATTCTAATTTTTTAACTTTATATCTAATTATGAAAACGATAGCTTTGAATAGCCAATCAAAAATCATAGCTATCCATACGCCCATAGCACCTAAGTGGAATTGGTAGTGGAAAAGATAAGAGAGGCCAATTCTAAAGGTAAACATAGATAAGACGCTAATAAACATTGTGAAAAAGACATCATTACTAGCCCTTAAGGCATTAGGAAGGGTAAATGCTACCGGCCAAAGGAGCATAGCAAAGCCATCATGGATTAAAACTAGCCAAATAGTTAATTCTTTAGCTTCAGGACTTATATTATAAAGATTTACGCTAAAGAAAATTGTTCCGCATATTACTATATTTAAAATGATAGTCATCAAATAAGTTATTTTTAAAAGTTTATTAGTGAAGTGTCTAGCAGCTTGGTAGTCTTTTGCCCCAATACATTGACCAACAACAGTAATCATAGCAAGGTTCATTGCGCTACCAGGAATACATCCTAAGGAGTCAAAAGTATTAGCAACGCTATTAGCTGATACTTGATATGTTGGATAAGTACTAATTAAGGCTACGACTAAGATACGTCCCAATTGAAAAAGCCCATTTTCAATAGCAGAAGGAATACCATAACGTAAAATTAAACCGATAGTTTTAAAATTAGGAATAAAAATATCTCTAAAACTAATTCTTAATGGACAATCATGTCTAAATAAAAGGCTTAATATTATGAGACAAGCAACACTACGAGAAATTATGGTAGGTATAGCTACGCCAGCTACTCCCATATTAAAGCCAAAGACTAGTAAAGAATTACCAATGACATTAATGACATTCATAATGACACTAACAATCATGCTAATTCTAGAGTTACTTAAGCTTCGAAAGAGCGCTGCTGCAGAATTATAAATTGCCAAAAAAGGAAAGGAAATACAAGTAATGCGCAAGTAGATGCTAGCAGCTTTCATAACAGCTGGTTCAACATCTTGATAGAGTAAATGTAAAATTTGATCACCTATGGTTAAACATAGTGTCATTATTAATATACCTGTAATAAGGCTTATTAACAACAATTGATTGCCAGCCGCTCTAGCATCTTTAACCGCCTTTCTTCCTAAGGCTTGGCTAACAACAACGGCGCCACCAGTGGCAAGGGCACTAAAAATGTTGATTAAAAGAACGTTAATCATATCAGAAAGGGAAACACCAGATGTAAAAGCATCACCATAGCGAGAAATGAATAGGACATCAAGCATTCCAACTAAGACGGCTAAAGTTTGTTCAATCAACAATGGTACTATTAATTTTTTTAAATTAGTATTTGAAAAGGTCTGTTCCAATGTATTAGTCATATTATTACTTCCTAAACATTTTTAAATTATATTCTCATATCAATAAAAAATAAAGAGAAAATATTTTTTTTACATAATTTTCTTAAAACACTTTAAAAAAATTGACAAATAATAAAACTTGTTTATAATAAGAATTTGTGGAAAAAATAGAAAAAGAGGTAATATGTTATGTTTTTAGCAAATTGGTTTTGGACTGAACCTGAACCATTTATGTATGTTATATTCTGCCTAGCGGTCATATTATTTGCCTCTAAATCCTTAGGTATTCTAGCTCGAAGAATTGGTTTACCTCAGGTTGTAGGACAAGTAATTGCTGGCTTGTTGATTGGTCCAGCATTTTTTGTTGGACTAGATAGTTTCCATGGTATTCTAAATCCTAATGCAGAAGAAATGGATATGTTACATGTATTTAGTCAAATTGGTGTAATTTTTATTCTTTTCTCTAGTGGTCTTGATACTAATGTGAAAGAAATGAAAAAGGCTGGTGGTGTAGCGACGTTTGTTGCTTGTTCTGGTGTTTTAGTTCCATTGGCGTTAGGCTTTGTCATTGGTATGTGCTTTATGCCTCATGGTTTTGCGGATATCAATAATACAGATGCTGTTTTCAATGCTTTATTTGTTGGTGCGATTTTAACAGCTACATCTGTTGGTATTACAGTTGAAACTTTAAGAGAACTAGGTAAACTCAATTCCAAGGTGGGAACTATCATTTTAGGAGCTGCAATCATTGATGATGTTTTAGGTATTTTAGTACTTTCAATCATTACTAGCCTTAAGGGTGGCGACATTCCAGTTTGGGTTACCTTCTTAAAAGTTGTTTTATTTTTTGTTTTTGCCTTTGGGGTTGGTTTTATTTGTAGAATGATTTTCAAATGGTTAGGACGCCATTATCCTCATCATAGAAGAACAGGTATCTACGCTATTGCTCTATGCTTGGTTTATAGCTTTGTAGCTGAACAAGTTTTTGGTATTGCTGCTATTACTGGTGCCTATATGGCAGGTTTAATGTTAAGTGGTATTGATGACACTGAATATATCAATAAAAAAGTTATTTCTAGTGGCTATTTAATTTTCTCACCACTGTTCTTTGCTTATATTGGTATTTCAGCAGATTTCAGTCACTTCCATCCAATTGATTTAGTATTTGCTTTATGTTTCGTAGCAGTTGGTATTATTGGTAAGATTATTGGTTGCGGTGCTGCTGGAAAAGCTACTAAGCACTCCTTACGTGATAGTTATATCATTGGTTCTGGTATGATTGCTCGTGGTGAGGTTGCCTTAGCTGTTTATGCTTCAGGTAGTATGTTGATTTGGCGTGATTCTGCAGGAACGGTAGTTGGTGTTGATCCAATGATTGCCACTATTTGCTTAATCTTATTCTCAAGCATACTATGTCCAATTTTCTTGAAGTTAGGTTTTAAGAATTATCCTAATTTAGAAGAAACTGCTTCTGGATATCAACAAACAATGGCTAAAGAAGGCCAGGCTTATATACCAGAAGAAGTAAATAATAAAAAACGTTAAAATTAAAAAATAAGTCCTAACGGTTAGATTGGTTTAACTAGCAGGACTTATTTTTATTTTTTTTACATTTTGGCTCAGGGACAGGGTCATAAGCTATTTTATGAAATGGATTACATTTAAGAAGTCTTTTAATTGTTAAAAAACTAGCCTTAAAAAAATTAAAGCGGATAAAACATTCCTTGGCATATTCAGAGCAGGTTGGTATAAAACGACATTTTGGTGGGGTATTAGGCGATATATTTTTCTGATAATAATCTATAAGCTTCAATACTAATTTTTTCATTGAAATCCCTCTTTTTTAAAATATAACACTAATTTAATGAAAAGTAAATTAAAACGTGCTATAATTTAAAATGGAGTGATGTTGAATGCGTTTTGATTTGCATAATCATACTTGTTATTCAGATGGCGTTGACACAATAGCGAGTTTAGTAACAAGAGCTAAACAAAACCAAATTGATTATCTAGCTATTACAGATCATGATAGCGTATTAGGAGTAGAGAAAATTGAAAGCAAGTATGAAAAAAATATAATAAAAGGGATTGAATTATCAACTTACCATAATGAAAGTATTCATTTAGTTGGTTTGATAAAAAATAATCTTATAACCCCTGAATTATTAGCTTTTTCTCATGATTTTTTAGAAAAAAGACGAATTAGAGCTATTAAAATGGTATCTTTATTAAAAAGCGAATACAACTTAAATGTTGATATTGAAAGGCTCATTGCCAATGCTAATATTAGAGCAGTAACAAGAGGTAATATGAATAGGATGCTCAAAGAACTAAATCCCAATTTAACAAGAGAAGAAATTAAATTTTATCTATCTAAGGAATCAAAAGCCTATATTCCAACTACTAAAATATCAGTAGCTGATGGAATTGATTTTTTACACAAAAATAACTGTCTTGTAATTTTAGCTCATCCCGTTCTTTACAAACAAGAAAATTTAAAAGACATCCTTGGCTTGCCTTTTGATGGCATTGAGGCTATTTACCCAGGAAGCAAAATTGAAGACTATCTATATTTTAAATCAGTAGCCAAAAAATATAATTATTTAATTAGTGCTGGCTCTGATTGTCATGGTGATACATCACATGCTGATGTGGGGACTTGTTATTTAGAAGAGGAGGAATTTAGACCAATAGCTAAAGCGATTGGCTTTAAATATTAATATGGAAATTACTAAAGCAGAATATATTACGTCCGTTGTAAAATATGACGCAGTTCCGGACAAACAATTGCCACAATATCTTTTTTGTGGTCGCTCAAATGTAGGAAAATCAAGTTTTATAAACGCCTTAGTTGGCCAAAAAAATTTGGCTAGAACAAGCCAAAATCCTGGTAAAACACAAACAATAAATTTATATCTTATCAATGACAATATCTACTTTGTTGACGTTCCTGGCTATGGCTATGCCAGGGTGTCTAAAGAAAAGAAAAAGGCCTTTGGTGTCATGATTGAAGATTTTTTAAAAGAAACAGATAAACTACAAATTTGTTTTCTCTTAGTTGATTTTAGACATAAGCCAACTGAGGATGACATTTTAATGTATGACTATTTGAAGTATCACAATTTTGCAATAAAAGTTATTGCTACTAAGGCTGATAAGGTAAAAAATAAAGATCGAAAAAAGAATAAGGAATTAATCGTTGAAACTCTAGGTATTAATACTAAAGATTTAATTATTACCTCAAGTGAAAATAAAGAAGGACTTATCTTAGTAAAAAACCTATTTGAGGCTGAGCAAAAATAGAAAAATAATTGACTTTTTTATACTTATAGTATAAAATATTGAAATACGTTGCATAAAGGGGAATGAATTATGACTAAAATATCACTTGAAGAACTTGTTGCATTTTTAAAAGAACAGGGGTTTGTTTTCCAAGGTAGCGAAATCTATGGTGGTTTAGCTAATGCTTGGGACTATGGTCCACTTGGTTCTGAGTTGAAAAAGAATATCAAGGATGCTTGGTGGAGCAAGTTTGTTAAAAATAACAAATTAAATGTTGGCCTAGATTCAGCTATACTAATGAATAAAGAGGTTTGGGTTGCTTCTGGACATCTTTCTAATTTTGCTGATCCACTAATCGATTGTAAGCATTGTCGCTCACGTTATCGGGCTGATAAGTTAATTGATGAAGCTACTGAAGGTACAGTTAATGCCGATGGCTTTACTGATGATCAATTGATGAACTATATTAAAGAACATAACATTACTTGTCCAAAATGTGGTTCTAATGACTTCACAAATATTAGACGTTTCAATTTGATGTTTAAAACTTTCCAAGGCGTAGTTGAAGATAGTCTTTCAGAAATCTATTTACGTCCAGAAACAGCTCAAGGAATTTTTATTAATTTCAAGAATGTTTTAAGAACTAGTCGGAAGAAATTACCTTTTGGTATTGGTCAAATTGGCAAAAGCTTTAGAAATGAAATTACACCAGGTAACTTTATTTTTAGAACGAGAGAATTTGAACAGATGGAACTTGAATTCTTTACAAAACCAGGTACAGAAATGGAATGGTTCAATTATTGGCGTAAATATTGTATGGATTTTTTAGTCGCACTTGGGGTTGAAAAGAATGAATTACGCTTTAGAGACCATGAAAAAGAGGAATTGTCATTCTATTCTAATGCTACAACTGATATTGAATTTAATTTCCCTTGGGGTTTTGGTGAATTATGGGGAATTGCTAGTCGGACTGATTATGATTTAAAACAACATATGAACCATTCAAAGGTAAATTTGGAGTATCTAGACCCTGAAACTAACGAAAAGTATATACCTTATGTAATTGAACCTAGTGTTGGCGTTGAGAGAATGATGTTAGCTATTTTATTTTCCGCTTATACCGTTGAACAATTAGAAAAGGATAGTCGAGTTGTTTTAAAACTTCATCCAACTTTAGCACCATATAAGGCTACAATTTTGCCACTTATTAAAAAGAATCATGCTGCTAAGGCTAA
This sequence comes from uncultured Acholeplasmatales bacterium, assembly GCA_944324725.1. Classification (GTDB taxonomy): domain Bacteria; phylum Bacillota_I; class Bacilli_A; order Acholeplasmatales; family Anaeroplasmataceae; genus CALUXS01. The sequence continues at coordinate 15,072 of CALUXJ010000017.1, read as the reverse complement.
GGAAATTTATGAAGAACTAGCAACTAAATTTAGTGTTAGTTATGATGAAGCTGGTAATATTGGTAAACGTTATAGAAGATGTGATGCTATCGGCACACCTTTAGCGATTACAGTTGATGATAACACAATTAATGATAACACGGTGACTATTCGGGACCGAGATACTATGCAACAAATCACTTTAAGAGTTGATGAGTTAGATAGTTATATTCTAAATAAAATAAAATTTTAATATATGAGATGGGGGTGACATTGTGGTAGCGAAAGAAGATATTGAAAAGCTAATTGAAGCTACTGATATGTATGCCCTCGTTAGTCCTTATGTTACTCTACAAAAATCTGGTTCTGGCTACAAAGGTCTTTGTCCATTTCATAATGAAAAAACACCATCCTTTAGTGTTTCGCAAGAAAAGCATTTAGCACATTGTTTTTCTTGTGGTAAGGGTGGAAATCCTATTCAGTTTTTAATGGATATTAAGCATTTGACTTTTATGGAAGCAGTTAAGGAACTGGCTAATATAAATCATTTTCCTCTTGCAATAGATGATAGTCAAAGTCAATTGGAAAAAGAGCAAAAAAAATATTTTGCCATGAATGATTTAGCCAGTGAATTATTTGTGAGAAATCTTTTTAGCACTAATGAAGGACAAAAAGCATTAGATTATTTACATGAGCGGGGCTTAGACGATGAAACAATTAAAACATTCGGCCTAGGTTTAGCGCCAAAGGATGGCAAGATGCTTTACAACCTGCTAAAGCAAAGTGGCTATATTGAACTGGATATGGTAGATTGTGGATTAGTTAAGAATAATAATGACAATTATACGGATTTCTTTATTAATCGTATAATGTACCCTATTAAGGATCTTAAAAATAGAATTCTTGGTTTTTCAGGCCGAACATATTTAAATAATACAAGTCAGGCAAAATACATGAATACTATTGAATCACCTATTTTCAAGAAGAATTTGGTGATTTATAATTTGAATCTAGCCCTTGACGCAATAACTAAAAATAACCGAGTTATTTTACACGAAGGCTATATGGATGTTATTGCTACTTATCGCAGTGGTTTGCAGGAAGTTGTTTGTTCGATGGGAACCCAGCTAACTTCTGGTCAAATTGCGCAAATTGGTCGGTACACTAAAAATGTTATACTATGCTTAGATAGTGATGCAGCAGGAATTAAAGCAAGTTATCGAGCAGGTGAACTTTTTATAAAACAAGGTTTTAATGTTAGTGTCGTAAAATTAGATAAAACTAAAGATAGCGATGAGTATGTAAAAAAATATGGTCTTAAAGAATATTATGATTATTTTACTAAGCACATTGAAAGTTATGTTGACTATATTTATGATGATATTACAACTAAATTAGATACAACTAATATCAACCAAATTGAACAGGCAAAAAAAACCTTATTTAGTTCTTTAAGGCTTTATAATTCTAATTTAGTTAGAGAAAAATATTTACAAAAGTTTGCAGATTTATTAAACATCTCTTTAAATAGTTTATTAGAGGATTTTCGGCAGGTAATTCCGTCGCAAGAAACACCGCCTGTCCCTTCCAATAGATTGCAAAAGGACCAATTGATTAGTCCTAAGGCGGATACAGTTTATGAAATACGGCTTTTTGATTATGCTAAGATAAGTAAAGAACAGGCTATGAAAATTGATAATTATCTTGAACAAAGTAATCGATTTATTGGTCTTAATGCAGCTAATCAACAGCTATGGCAAGCTCTTATGAGTTTCTATGAAGAATATGCTTCATTTGATGAAGAAAAATTTGTCTTGTTAGTTAAAGAAAAAAATTTATATGAACAGTATTTTCATATCATTGAAGCTAATGAAAAATATAAAAAACAACTTAATATCCCTTATTCAGATAAGGACTTAGAAGATTGTCTAAAGCGACTAGATGTTAAGGCAGCTAAAGAAAAATTAGCTAGTATTCAAACGAGCATCAGTACACAAGATAATCTAGACTTACAACGTGAATTAACCATAAAAAAGTTTAACATGCGTAAAAATTATGAAAGGAAGTAACAATATGGATTTCGAGAAAGCATTTAGTGAATTAGAAGAATTAGCCAACAAGAATGATGGTGTTCTAAAGGTTGATGACTTATTAAAGTATTGTGAAGCAGATTCTGACGATTATGATCGTTTAGAAAAAGAATTACAAGCCAAAGGAATTGACATTGTCACAGATACGGACATCAATGAAGATACCATTGATGATTTGGGTGAAGAGGGACCCGATATGAAGGCATTGGCTGAGGAAGAGGCTATTGATGTTGAAAAATTTGATGTTTTGCCACCGACAATTAAGGTTGATGATCCTGTCAGAATGTACTTAAAAGAGATTGGTAAGGTACCTTTAATCGATGCTGAAACGGAGACTAAATTAGCGAAAATTGTTGTTGCTGGTAATGAAGCGCAAAAAAAGTTAGACTCTGGTGCATTAGATGGTGAAGACGTTGAAGCTTTAGTTAAACAAGTGGAAGAAGCAAAAGTAGCGCGGGATAAATTAGTAAACTCTAATTTAAGATTAGTTGTATCTATTGCTAAGAAATATACGCAAAGGGGATTACAGTTCCTAGACTTGATTCAAGAAGGAAATATGGGCCTTATGAAGGCTGTTGACAAATTTGATTACAACAAAGGCTTTAAATTTTCTACCTATGCGACTTGGTGGATTAGACAGGCTATTACTAGAGCAGTTGCTGATCAAGCACGTACAATTAGAATTCCTGTCCATATGGTTGAAACAATTAACAAGCTTGTTAGAGTTCAAAGACAATTAGTTCAACAATTATCACGTGAACCATCCCCTGAAGAAGTAGCTGAAGCAATGGGAATTGAAGTTGATAAGGTTCAACAAATTCAAAAGATTGCTCAAGAACCAATTTCTCTTGAGTCACCAGTAGGTGAGGAAGAAGATTCTTCTCTTGGCGATTTTGTCCCAGATCCTCAAGCTATTGACCCATATGAATATACTACTAATGTTAAATTAAAAGAAGAAATTGATAATGTTTTAACAATGTTAACTGATCGTGAAGAACGCGTTTTGCGACTTCGTTTTGGTTTGATTGATGGTAGGCCACGTACTCTAGAGGAAGTTGGTAAAGAATTTGGAGTAACTAGAGAAAGAATTAGACAAATTGAAGCCAAAGCTTTACGTAAATTAAAACATCCGTCTCGTTCCAAAAAATTGAAGGATTTTATGGTTCATGAATAATGAAAAGAATAAGCATTTTAGCCAGTTTAACTAAATCCTATTCCACGATTTGCGATATTGGTTGTGATCACGCGTATGTTTTAATTGAGGCATTAAAACATTATGGTGTCAAATATGCTTATGCTATAGATATTAACAAGGAACCTTTAGAAAGAGCTAGATTAAATGCTACGAAGGCTAATCTAGCTGATAAGGTTTCTTTTTTTCTATCAGATGGCTTACGTGATTGTGATATAGATTTTGATTTAGCTATTATTAGTGGTATGGGTGGCATACTCATTAAGAAAATACTAGCCAATAGTTTTGCTAAGTTCAAGGGAAAGGATTTGCTCTTAAGTCCACAAGGGGATGCCGATGTTTTAAGATGGTTTTTATATCTAAATGGATATAAAATTAAATTAGAAACAGCTATTGAAGAGAATAATAAATACTATGAGATTATTTTAGCAATACCAGGTAAAGAAAATTTAGATTCATTGTCTATTACCTTTGGACCACGTTTATTAGAAAATCGTAATGAGATTTTTTTAAAACATTGGGCAAAATTATTAAATATTAAAGAAAAAGCTTATAAGCTTAGTAGAGATATAAAGCTTAAAGAAGAAATTTTTAAAATAAAATATGTAGTGGAGGATAAAATGGAAAAAGAATTATATTTTAAAAGTAATTATTATACTAAGTTATTAATAGATGAGAATAAACGTGATTTAGTTATTATTTTTCCTGGTGGTGGCTATAACCATACCTCTCCACGTGAGGCAGAAAACATTGCACTTAAGTTTAATGCTTTAGGGCTAAATGCTTTAGTTTTTCATTATCGTGAGACACTAGATACCTACGAAACATTATTTAATAGCATTGCTGATGCAATAAATAATTTTGTTGCTAAACATGACATAGCTAATATCTATTTAAATGGTTATTCAGCAGGTGGACATTTAGCTTTAGAGCTAGCAAATCATCAGGATTTATATAAATTACCCCAAATTAAAGGTTTAATTTTGTGTTATCCTGTAGTGTCAGCAGCGAAAAAAGCAATTCATCAAGGCTCATTTGATAATTTGCTTGGAGGAAATAAACAACTAGAAGAACGCTATTCAGAAGAAAAAGAAGTTAACAAAACTACTCCTCCAGTATTCTTGTGGCACACTTGTACGGATCAATCTGTACCAGTATTAAACTCCATATCTTTAATGGAAGCTTTGACTAGCCATCAAATTAACTTTGAAAGTCATATTTTCCCAATGGGAGGCCATGGTTTAGGACTAGCTACTAAGGAAACAGCTCGTGATGAAAATGATATAATTCCTTATGTAGCAGTATGGTTTGATATGGTTAGTAAATGGTTGGGTATTAGAAATTAGGAAGGTGAATATGTTTAGTTTATTTTTGCTATCGATTTTCTTTTTATTAGGCTATTTTTCAACGTTTACAGTCTTGTATTTAACAAAAATTTCTTATTATTATTTATGGTCATTTATTGGTGGTGCTGGTTTACTATTAGCTGCCATTCCACTAATCTTTATATGGAAGAGAAAACAATTTGCTTATGATAATATAAATACATATCGGACATGCTTTCATAAATCTTATTGGCAGAGTGCTTTGAGAGAACTAAAAAAACTAAAAAATCTAGTAATGATTTCTGCTTTAATCTGCTTAATGCTTCTAGCAAAATTAGTAACTTTACCCTCTGGTTTTGCTGATTTAGGACTTTCCTTTAGTTACATATTTTTAGGGATAGGTTCGCTATTATATGGACCAGTTGCAGGTATGCTTATGGGCTTTTTAGTTGATAACTTTGAATTTTTACTATTTCCATCAGGTTATCCATATTTTATTGGTTACTCCATATCCAGTATGCTGTCTGGATTAATTTATGGCTTATTATTTTATAAAACCAAATTATCATTTATGAAAATATTTACAGCTCGATTTCTCATAAATATTTTGATTAATGCTTGTTTGGGGACTGTGTGGATGGGTATTGTAGCTAACTATTCAAGTATAGACATGTACTTCACGCGCTTTATATTAGTTGGTTTGCCTAAAAACTTAGTTTATTTAATTCCCCAATCTATATTATTATTTTTTGTGTTAAAAGCGTTAGCGCGTGTTTTTGTTAATATTAATTTGATGCGAATAGAGGTTAAAGAAAATATTGGTTTATTTTAAGGGGTGATAAGGTGATTTGTGAAGTAATAATTGATGAGACAAGTAAGAAGATTGATCGCCCATTTGATTACTTGATTCCTAATACCCTAGAAAATATAATACAAATTGGTATGCGGGTAGAAATAGATTTTAACCACCGAATTATTCTTGGCTTTGTTACGAGATTTAAAGAACAATCTGATTTTCCTAATCTTAAATCAATTATAAGAGTTATTGATCCTGAACCAATTATCTCGCAAGATCAGCTCGCCTTAGCAAATTATCTTAAAGCAAAGTATTTTATGACTTCTAGCCAAGCGTTTAATTTAGTCATTCCTGGAGTTTTTAAGTACAAGCCAGTCATTAAAATCAATGTAATCAAACGACAAAATTTGCCATATAAACTAAATAATTTATTACCTAAAGCCACAACTAATTATACTAAAGAGTTTTATCCCTTCTTAAAAGAAATTAAAGAGGCGGTTAACAAAGGTGATTTAGAACTTATTCAAGAGTGGAAAAGTAGGCGACTTCAACAAGTTAAAGTTTATTTTTATGTTACATCGATTAAAACAAGTAGTAAAAGTATGCAGGAGCTTCTAACATACATAAAAGAGAAGAAAAAAGTTTATTATTATGAGATTAAAAATTTAGGTTTTAGTTTGAGCTCACTTAATAACTTAATCAAAAAAGGAGCCATAAAAGTAGCTGAAGAAGAGGTTATGGCAGATATTACTAAGATTAAATTACCAGGTAGCTTACCTAATTTAAATGCTGAACAAACTAAAGCATTAAATGCTATTTCATTGAGTAGTTATCAAACTTATTTGTTATACGGAGTAACAGGATCGGGAAAGACTTTAGTTTATTTACGTTTAATTGAAAAAGTTTTAAATAGTGGTAAGGAAGCAATTATCTTAGTACCTGAAATAGTCTTAACCACCCAATTAGCTGCCTATTTTGCTAAATTATTTGGTCAAAATTTAGCTATAATTCATTCTAAATTAACTGCAACTGAACGCTTTAGTGAATATACTAAAATTAGTCGTGGTTTAGTTAAAGTAGTTTTAGGGCCACGTTCAGCCATATTTGCCCCATTTCATAATTTGGGTATAATTATTATTGATGAGGAGCAAGAAGGTTCTTATTATCAAGAAAATTGGCCTAATTATGATTCTAGAGAACTGGCTAGCTTTATAGCAAAAAAGCGTAATATTCCTTTGTTATTAGGCAGTGCCACGCCAAGAATTGTTAGCTTTTATAAAGCGATTCATAAGGAATATCAACTTTTGCAATTACCTAAAAGAGCAACAGGACAAATTGCCTTACCTAGTCAAATTGTCGATATGCGTCTAGAACTTAAAAATAAAAATATTTCCACTATCTCTAAGACTTTAGGTGAAGCTATCAGTACTACCTTAGCTAATGGGGAACAGGTAATGTTGTTTTTAAATCGACGGGGTTATGCAAGCGCTGTAATGTGTAGAGATTGTGGTCATATTATTAAATGTCCCCATTGTGATTTGCCATTAACCTATCATAAAAATTATAGTAAATTAGTATGTCATATTTGTGGCTATGAAATGCCTAATGTTTCAATTTGTCCAAAGTGTCAAAGTAAAAGAATTAGATATGTTGGTTTAGGTACAGAAAAGATATGTCAGGATGTAGCTAATTTATTTCCTTTGGCACGTATTATACGGGTGGATAGTGATAGTGTTGGCCGGGATTATAATTATTTTTATGAGAAAATAATCAATAAGGAAGTAGATATCATCATCGGAACTCAAATGATTGCCAAAGGTCTAGATTTTCCTAACGTAACATTAGTTGGGGTTTTAAATGCGGATATAAGTCTTTATTACCCTAGCTATGATGCTAATGAGGTAACCTATGACATACTTGAGCAGGTTTCCGGTCGAAGTGGTAGGCATAAAGATGGCAAGGTTATTTTACAAACCTATAATCCAGATAATGCGGTCATTAGTTTAGTGGCTAAACATGATTATTTAGGCTTTTACAATGTAGAAATTAAAAAAAGAGAGCTTTTAAACAATCCACCCTTTAGCAAAATAATTAGAGCTACGTTTAGTGCTAAAGATTCTAATTGTGCCAAAGCCCAAGCTGAAAATTTTATTAAGGACTTGCCTGACAATTTAATTGTTTTAGGCCCTAGTGAAGCGATTTATTTTAAAGTAAATGATACTTATAATTACGATGTGTATATCAAATATTTAAAAGATGATGATATTAAAATTTTAAATACTTTAGTATTAAAATATAACATGAAATTAGGTGAGATATAATGCGAATAATTTTTTTAGGCACACCAGAGTTTGCCACTGGGATTTTAACTTTGCTAGATAAATATTATGAAGTAGTTCTAGTTGTTACAAAAGCTGATGCTAGAGGCAATCATAATAAACTAATAGAAAGCCCAGTTAAAATTAAGGCTAAAGAATTGGGACTTAATATTTTTCAACCAGTTAGTTTAAAGGATGATTATAAGCCTTTACTAGATGCAAAGGCTGATATGTTAATAACAGCTGCTTATGGTCAATTTATTCCTGGTAAATTATTGGATCAGTTCAAGTATAAATTAAACGTTCATGCTTCGCTTTTGCCAAAAAGAAGGGGAGGAGCTCCAATTCAAAGAGCTATAATTGAAGGCGATAAGGAAACTGGTGTTACTATTATGCAAATGGAACGTAAAATGGATGCTGGCTGCATCTATGCCCAGGCTAAACTACCAATTAGTCAAGATGATAATAGTACTACTCTTTTTGCTAAATTAGCTGTACTAGGTCGTGACTTACTCATTGCCACACTACCAGATATTATAAGTGGTAAAAATAAAGGGCAAAAGCAAGTCGAAGAAGATGCAACATTTTCATATGTATTAACTAAAGAGGATGAAAAGCTTAATTTTAATAAGCAAAGTTTAGATGTTGTTAATCAAATCAGAGGTTTAGCTCTAGAACCAGGGGCATATTTTAAATTCAAGGATCAACCATATAAAATACTTAAGGCTAAGGCGGTTAGTAGTACTAGTAACGCCAATCCAGGAACAATTATTAGTTTAAATAAGGAAATGTTAATTAAGACGGCTGATGGTGCCATTAGTGTTTTAGAAATTAAACCTGCTGGTAAGAAGACTATGGATATTAAAAGCTTTTTAAATGGTCAAAGAATTTTTCAGGAAAATGATGTAATTTTATTCTAATATGCTATAATAGGGCAGTGGTGGTGATAGCTTGTTAAAAAGAATAAAACAGACAAGTTTATATAATAATATGTTTGGTTTTGAAAAAAACATCAATATTGCTAACGATGTGGAAGTTTTATTCCGCAAAAATATTGTTATAAAAAATGTCGTTTTACTATCTAACTTAATATACACCCTTATTTTTACAATTGTTTCTATTGGTGAAAAGTCCAATTGGCTACTGACAATTCTTTGTTTGCCAGTTACCTATTTGGTTAACCGAACACTAAAAAAAATGATTTATAAAGACAAAGATAACTATTTAAGGCAACAAATAGCTATGTACATTTGTTGCTTTTACATGTTTTTATCAGCTATCTTAATTTATACGAGGTTAAAGACAGGCTTAGAAAATGCTTATTTTGGTGAAGCAGCCTATATTTTGCTTTATTATTCTTTAGTAATTTGTTCGTTTTATCAAAGTAAAAAATTGTTAAAGAGTGTTTATCCTTGGGTTATAGTAATCATTACAATCATCCATTTTAGTATAACCTATAACATTATCTTTTCGGATGCTGCTAAAGAGGGTGAGTCATATTTGCTTACTTTCTTATCTTCATTAGAATTTAGAGACATTGTTTTGCGAACCTGTATATTGCTAGTATTTATGTTAGTTCTATATTTAAGTGTTTCTATGTCAGAGTACCTCCAAGAGGAAAGAAAAAAAGAACTAATTAGAAGACAAGAGGTAGAAAATAATTATACTGAAGTTGTCAGTAATATTTTTAATCTTACTCTTAATCCTAAGCCTAGGACAGCTCAAGAAGAGAGTGAGGGCCGCCTACTAAGCGTTATGAGCGAAAAATTGGCCAATTTGCTGGGTAAAGATGCAAATGAATGTCAATTTATTGCTAAATATGCTAATATTCATTTGACTACTAAAGTTAGTCTAAATTTTAATGATGCTAAGACAGAAGAAGAGAAGTTTAACGAATTAAAAGAAGAAACAAAATTAGGTAGTTTGATTATTAAAAGATTGCAATTAGAACGAAAGACAGAAGATATTATTAGAGCACATATGGAAGGCTCTAATACCAATGATTTTGTGACGCAAATGACTAGCTGGGAAAATGATGTTCCTAGCCAAATTATTATGCTATGTGATATGTATATATCCTTGCGTAGTTCTCGCCCATATAAGCGTGCTATTAACCATAACAATACAATGGAATTATTAAATAATTCTTATCGTATTTATTATGATCCAGTAATATTTGAACGTTTCACACGTTTTGCTAAAGATTTTGCAGATATATATGATAATTATGAGGAGGAATAAAGATGGAACATATTAGTTATACTCCAAGCGGAGTTTGTTCAAAACGAATAGATTTTGACTATGAGAATGGTAAAATTTACAATTTAACTTTTCAAGGCGGATGTCCAGGAAATCTTAAAGCAATCGCTAAATTAGTTGATGGTATGCCTTTAACAGAGGTAGTTGCCAAGTTAGAAGGAAATACTTGCGGTTTTAAGAAGACATCATGTGCTGATCAATTAACAAAAGCAATTAAGGAGGTATTATAATGGCAAAATATTTTACATCAGAAGCAGTAACTGAAGGTCATCCTGATAAGATTTGTGATCAAATTAGTGATGCAATTTTAGATGATGTTTTAGCTCATGATAAAGAAGGACGGGTAGCTTGTGAAACTGTTTGTACAACCGGTATGGTATTTGTTTTTGGGGAAATGACTACAACTCATTACGTTGATGTACAAAAGATTGTACGTGATACAGTGACAAAAATCGGCTATACGCGAGGAAAATTTGGCTTTGATGCCGATAACTTAGCGGTTTTAACGGCTATCGATCCTCAATCACCTGATATTGCTTTAGGGGTACGTGATGATGATGAGCATGCTCAGGGTGCTGGTGACCAAGGCATGATGTTTGGTTATGCAACTGATGAAACAGCTGAATATATGCCAACAGCCTATCTTTTAGCCCAAAAATTAGCTTATCGTTTAACAGAAGTGCGGAAAAATGGAACCCTACCATATTTAAGACCAGATGGTAAAACTCAAGTTACAGTTGTCTATGATGATAATTTCAAAGTAACTAGAGTAGATACAGTTTTAATTTCTAGTCAACATGACCCGAATGTTTCTCTAGAGCAATTAAGTCAAGATTTAAAAAATGAAGTTGTGTTAAAAATTATTCCACATAATTTATTAGATAAAAACACTAAATATTTATTTAATCCAACTGGACGTTTCGTTATTGGTGGACCTGCTGCTGATAGTGGTTTAACTGGTCGTAAGATTATTGTTGATACTTATGGTGGTAGTGCAAGCCATGGCGGCGGGGCTTTTAGCGGTAAAGATCCATCTAAGGTAGATCGTAGTGCTTCCTATATGGCTAGATATATTGCTAAAAACTTAGTTGCAGCTGGTATTTGTCATCGTTGTGAGGTAGAACTATCTTATGCAATTGGTATAGCTGAACCAACTAGTGTTGCAGTTGATACTTTTGGTACTTCTAAATTTAGTGAAGAAGAAATTGTAAAAGCAGTTAAGCAGGTTTTCCCACTAACACCAAAAGGCATTATTGACCATTTAAACTTAAAGCGACCAATTTACAAAAAGACGTCCTGCTACGGTCATTTTGGTCGGGAGGATAAGGACTTTACTTGGGAATACCTAGATAAGGTTAAGGATTTACAAAAAATTTTAAAATAGTAGTATATTTAAGCTCCAAATTTGACTATATATTATAGGTGGTATAATGTATTGTAAGAATTGTGGAGCTTTTTTTATGGTTAAAAGACATTTTCATGAAATACTAAAGCAACGTAAGAGGTATTTATGTAGTGAATGCTTAAGAAGTATTACTTTAAAATTGTGGCAAGAAACTGTCCCACTTGACAATGGCTATAATCTGATAATTTATCATCTTTATGATTATTTGCCAAATCAAATCATTGACTATTTGTGTGACGAATATAGCCAAATAGTTATTGCAATAATGCGCAAAACTAATAATTTTTTCTTCATGGATCAGTTTTCCTTAGAATTAGTTGACTACATTAATAAATTTACTTCATCACTTCGGGATAACTTCTATATAATTGCGCTTAAATAGTAAAATATTTAAATTCACTTGTATAGAAAACGTTTTAATGCTATAATGAAGTCAGGAAAGGTACGATGAAAATTTAATAATTTGTTGTACCCCTAAGGGTATAGCTAGGGCAACCTAAAACTAAACTATACCTAAGAAAGGAACCAAGTATGATTAAAGTCGAAGTTGTAGGCAAAAATGGTTTTGAGCCATCAAAATCTAATGTGGAATATGCCGAGAAGAAACTCCAAAAGTTAGAACATCTATTTAAAAATGAGGAGGTACAAGCGCGGGTAGTATGTAAGGTTTATCCTACTTACCATAAGGTAGAAATTACCTTACCAACTAAACAAGCAATCTTGCGTTCTGAATCTAAAGAAAAGGACATTTATGCTGCAATTGATATTTCAATTGACAAGTTATTAGGTCAAATTAGAAAATACAAAACTAAACGTGACCGTACAAATAAAGATAGCATAAAAGAAGTAGAACAAGCATGGGTTAATATTAAAGAGCCTAAGCTAGTCAAAAACAAAGATATTGAACTTGTCCCTATGACTAGAGAAGAAGCAATAGACCAAATGGAACTACTAGGTCATGATTTCTTTGTTTATTTAGATAGTTCTACTCATAAGACGAATGTAATTTATTTACGTGATGATGGCGATTATGCCATAATTGAAACTAAAGAAAGTAAAAAATAATTGCTAGTGGTAAAAAAAATACTTCTAAATCGCAAATTTAGAGGTATTTTTTCTTTTATTTAGTATCTTTACTTTAAAAATAAAGACAAATATTGTATAATAACTCGTATGTCATGGAGGTAAAAACATGTTAAAAAAACTATTTGATTCTGGTCGCAAAGAATTAAAAAGATGCGAAAAGATAGCAACTAAAGTTCTAGCACTTGATGAAAGCATGCAAAAATTGAGTGATGATGAACTAAAAAATAAAACAACTGAATTTAAAGAACGTTTAGCTAAGGGTGAAACACTAGATGATTTATTGGTAGAAGCTTATGCTGTTTGTCGAGAAGCGGCTTACCGGGTAACAGGGATGAAAGCCTATCCTGTCCAATTAGCAGGAGCTATTGCTATTCATGGTGGTAATATTGCAGAAATGAAAACAGGTGAAGGTAAAACCTTAACAGCTGTATTCCCTGCATATTTAAATGCCTTATCTGGTAAAGGTGTACATATTGTTACGGTTAATGAATACTTAGCTCAAAGAGAAACTGATGGTGAGATTGGTGATATTTATCGTTTCTTAGGCTTAACTGTTGGTCTAAATTTACGTGATTATGATAGAACGCAAAAGCAAGAAGCTTATCAATGTGATATTTTATATTCAACTAATAGTGAATTAGGTTTTGATTATTTGCGTGATCATATGGTACAATTTAAGTCCCAAATGGTTCAAAGAGAACTTAATTATGCTATTATCGATGAGGTCGATTCCATTTTAATTGATGAAGCTAGAACCCCATTAATTATTTCTGGTGGGGCAACTGATAAGTCAATGGCTTATATTCAAGCTGATACCTTCGCTAAAAGATTAAAGGACGAAGATTATGAATTAGATGTTGAGTCTAAAACTATTGTTTTGACCCCAAGTGGAATTGCCAAGGCAGAAAAGTTTTTTGGAGTAGATAACTTATACGATATTAAATATGTTACTCTTGTTCATCATATCAATAATGCCTTGAAGGCTAATTATATTTTCCATAATGGAGTGGAATATGTTGTACAAAATGGTGAAGTTTTAATTGTTGATTCCTTTACTGGTCGTATTCTCAAGGGAAGACAATATTCTGAGGGACTACATCAAGCTATTGAGGCTAAGGAAAATGTTGAAATCAAAAAGGAAACAGTAACTGTTGCTACAATAACCTACCAAAATTATTTTAGAATGTATAAGAAACTTTCTGGTATGACTGGTACAGCTAAGACAGAAGAAGAAGAATTTAGAGACATCTATAACATGTACGTTGTTGAGGTTCCAACCAATAAGCCAGTTATAAGAATAGATAAACCAGATTTATTATTCTTAAATAAGAAAGCTAAATTTAATGCTTTAATTGCCGATATTAAAGAGCGTCATGCAAAGGGTCAACCAATTCTAGTTGGTACTGCGGATGTTGAAACAAGTGAGCTTGTTAGCCAGATGCTGACCAAAATTGGTTTACCACATGAAGTATTAAACGCTAAAAATAATGCCCGTGAAGCAGAAATTGTTGCTTTAGCTGGTCAAAAAGGGCAAATAACTATTTCTACTAATATGGCTGGTCGTGGTACAGATATTAAACTTGGTGAAGGTGTTAAGGAGTTAGGTGGCTTAGCAGTTCTTGGTACAGAACGTCATGAATCTAGACGTATTGATAATCAGTTGCGTGGTCGTTCTGGTCGGCAAGGAGATCCAGGTTTCTCTCAATTTTTCATTAGTGCAGAAGATGACCTTTTAGTTCGTTTTGGTGGTGATTCCTTCAAAAATCGTTTAGCTTGGGTAATAAGATTAAATGGTGAAGGTGATGACACTAAACCACTCCAATCTAAAATGTTTACCAAAGTCGTAACTCAAGCTCAAGAAAGAATCGAAGGTAATAACTACGATGCTCGTAAAAATGTTCTTCGTTATGATGATGTAATAAGACGACAAAGAGAAATTTTCTATGCCCAAAGGACAGAAGTTATTTCTGAAGATAGTGTTGAACCATTAGCCAAAAATTTAATAAAAGACGCTATTGGCATTGTTGTATCTGAAAAGATTACACCTGTAGGTGGCAATAAATATAATATTGATGATGAAGGTATCACCAATACGTTTAACAAAGAGTATTTTGGTCCTAATCGGGTTGATTTAGAAACTGTCAAATCGCTAGATGAGGAACAAATTGTTGATTATTTATATGATATTGCTTTAAAAATTCTTGATGAAAAGCGGGAATCTTGTCCGCCAGAAGTTTTTGAAGAAGTTCTTAAAACCATTATTTTACGTATTTTGGATAGTAACTGGACACATCATATTGATGAAATGGATGGTTTGCGTCAGGGCATTAGTTTCCAATCTTATGGGCAACAAAACCCTTTACAACTATATCAACAAGAGGGCTTTAAAAAGTTTGAGGCTATGATGACAAAAATAAAGCTAGAGGTTTTACGTTATTTGATGTTAGTTCAAATTAGACAAAACATTAAGCGTGATGAAGATAGTACTAAAAATTTAGCTACTAATGCACCAGATAATGCGGTAAAACCTAAGCCAAAGACTAATAAGCCAGAAACTGCTAAGGTAGGTCGTAATGACCCATGTCCATGTGGTAGTGGCAAGAAATATAAAAATTGTTGCGG
>CALUXJ010000016.1 GCA_944324725.1 uncultured Acholeplasmatales bacterium | reverse complement strand
GTCGTGGTTTTATGGTATATCAATTTATTGAAAAAAATATTAATTTAATACTTGATTTTCCTTATCTAATTTAATGCAAAAAGGAAAATTAAAAGAATACCTACAGCCATAACTATAACATCAAACCAACTATTTTGGGTTAGGGTGATTGGTCTAATCATACCGCTAAAGCCTAAAATAAAGACGATGTTAAATATGTTTGAGCCAATGACATTACCAACCGCGATATCATTTTCACCTTTACGGCTCGCTACTAAACTAGTTACAAGCTCAGGGAGACTAGTTCCTACCGCTACAATAGTTAAACCGACTAAAAGCTCTGACATACCAAAAGATATAGCTAAGGCCTTGGCACTATTGACTGTTAGGATGCCCCCACCAACAACTCCAGCTAAGCCCAAAACGGTAAATAGGATACTTAACCAAAGTTTTTGTTCTTTTTTACTAGTTTCTTCCGTAGCCTCCTGTTCTAAGTTAAGGCCTTTTTTCTTTTCTTTTAGCGCTCTAAGGACAGCAAAGACAATATAAAGGACAAAGATAACAAATAAAATAGCTGCTTCCCAAACATCTAAAATGAAAGGAGTAATGGCATAACTGAAAATAGCTAAGATAGCCATAACTATAAATAAGATAATAATATCAAAGCGCATTATGTCCTTTGATACAACAGTTGGTAAAATAATAGAACAGGTTCCAATAATAAATAAAGTGTTAAAAATATTAGAACCAATGACATTACCAAAACTTAAATCAGAACTATTAGTGATAGCTGCATTTATACTAACTGATGCTTCAGGTAAACTAGTACCAATGGAAACTAAAGTTAAACCGATAATTAAAGAAGGTATGCCCAATTTCTTAGCAATAGAAGATGCTCCATCAACAAAGAAATCAGCTCCTTTAACTAGTAAGGCCATACCAACTACTAATAGTACAATATTTAAAAATATTTCCATACTTCCTCCTAATTAATGTCCGCTACAAATTGTAGCATAAAATATATAGAAGTTTAAGAAAAAAATGTAATTAATGAAAAATGCTTGCCAAAAGAAAATAAATTAAGTATAATAATGATACAAGATATCAATAAGGAGTATTTTAGATGATAAAATCACGTAATACTAATCAGAAGAGTTTGATACTTGAAGCCATAAAGCATTTAGATCATCCGACCTGTGATGAAATCTATCTCGAGGTACAAAAGTTGAATCCAAAGATTGGCCGGGCTACAGTTTTTCGTAATGTTAAAGCCTTGACAGATAAGGGGATTTTAACTAAAATTATTATGCCTCAAGGTGCTTTAAGATATGATATATCTATTCAAAATCACAGCCACTTTGTATGTAATAAGTGTGGTAAGATTTATGATATGTCTTATCTTCCTAATATCGATTTACCAGCTTCAACAAATTTTGCGATTGAAGATTATAAATTGATATTTACAGGTGTTTGTAAAGAATGTCAAAAAAAAGAAAGGTGAAAAACATGGAATTAAAAGGATCAAAAACAGAAAAGAATTTAAGAGAAGCATTTGCTGGTGAATCTCAAGCAAGAAATAAGTACACTTATTTTGCTTCAGTTGCTAGAAAAGAAGGCTATGAACAAATCGCAGCTATTTTCGAAAAAACAGCTCAAAATGAAATGGAACATGCTAAATTATGGTTCAAGGCTTTAGGTGAACTTGGTGATACACCTGCTAACTTAGCTGCTGCCGCTGCTGGTGAAAACTATGAATGGACAGATATGTATGATCGTTTTGCTAAAGATGCTGAAGAAGAAGGTTTCAAAGTTTTAGCATATCAATTCAGAGCAGTTGCTGCTATTGAAAAGGCTCATGAAGAAAGATATAGAAAATTATTATCTAATGTTAATTTAGGTGAAGTATTTGCTAAATCTGAAGAAACTTTATGGGAATGCCGTAATTGTGGTCACTTAGTAATGGGTAAGAAAGCTCCAGCTGTTTGCCCAGTTTGCCAACATGCTCAAAGCTTCTTTGAAGTAAGATCAGAAAACTACTAAAATTAAAGACGTGCTATTAAGCACGTTTTTAAAAAATAAATAGTTAGCATAAGCTAACTAGAAATGAGGGTAATATGGAAAATTTATGGTTAGTCTTAATTCCTTTTGTAGGAACCACCTTAGGAGCTAGTTTAGTCTTCTTTTTAAAGAAAGACTTAAATCCGAAGGTACAAAAAATATTAATTGGCTTTGCAGCTGGGGTGATGATAGCTGCTTCAATTTGGTCCTTAATAATTCCAGCTATTGAACAAAGTAGTAATAGTGGTAATCTAGCGTGGCTACCAGCAGCGATTGGCTTTACTTTAGGAATGCTATTTTTATTACTTTTTGACTCACTTTTACCCCATCAACACCTAGATGCTGAGACTCCAGAAGGCATAAAAACTCATCTTCCTAAATCAAAATTACTTTTTTTCAGTGTAACTTTGCATAATATTCCTGAAGGACTAGCAGTAGGGGCAGTTTTAGCTGGTATCTTATCCAATCAGGCAATTGGTTTAGCGGCTGCTTTATCCCTAGTTATTGGTATTGCTATTCAAAACTTCCCAGAGGGAGCCATTATTTCTATGCCCATGTATAATGCTGGGACTACTAAACCACAAAGCTTTCTTTACGGGGTAATTTCTGGTATTGTGGAACCACTAGCGGCAATTTTAATGTTTTTCTTAGTTAATCAATTGAATTTTTTATTGCCATATTTCTTAAGCTTTGCAGCGGGAGCCATGATATATGTAGTAGTTGAAGAACTAATTCCAGAAGCTCAAAGTGGTAAGCATAGTAATTTGGCAACCATTGGTTTAATGATAGGCTTTGTTTTGATGATGATATTAGATGTGGCTTTAGGCTAAAAAAAAGAGACTATTCGTCTCTTTCTAAGATATGTTCTAAGCCCATATCTAATATTTTTTTTATGTGATCGTCATCTAAAGCATAATAGACAACTTTACCAACTTTGGTACTTTTAACAAGCTTAGCTACCCTTAAAATTTTTAACTGATGGGAAATAGCGGAAAGAGTCATGTTAAGAATACAAGATAAATCAGACACACAAAGAGGACCATTATCTAAACTCATTAAAAGCTTTAGGCGAGTTTCATCACCCATTACTTTATAAAAGTCAGCTAAATCAGTCATTTTACTAGCTTCTGGTAATGCTTTCTTAGCCTCAGTTATTCTATTTAGATGTAATTCATCGCCACCACAGTTCGGACATTTCATATTTTGGCCACCTTTCCTTAATAATTATATCAAAAAGTAAACAAAATGCAAAACCTTATTGACAATTGAATAATTGTTCAAGTATAATATAGTCAGAAAGTTGAATGGTTGTTCAACTATTGGAGGTAGTAAAATGAAAAAAATATATAAGGTTAAAAATTTAGATTGTGCTAATTGTGCAAGAAAGTTAGAAGAAAAGCTTAATAAGTTACCAGGTGTTAATGATTGTAAGGTAAGTTTTATGATGCAAAAGTTAACCTTAGATATTAATGAAGAGGGGGCAGAAGCAACATTAAATGATGTCTTAAAAACTTGTAAAAAGGTTGAACCTGACATGAAAGTGTTGCTTGATTAAGATGAGTCAAGTTAAAAATAGAATTATTAGAGTGCTTATTGCCTTCCTGATTTTTTTACTAGATATTATCTTAGCTAAGACACTTAAGCTTGAATGGTATATTGAACTACCTATTTGCTTAGTAGCCTATTTAATAGCTGGTTATGATATTTTGTGGAAGGCCGTTAGAAATATTAGTCATGGTGAAGTTTTTGATGAAAACTTCCTAATGATAGTAGCAACTATTGGTGCCTTTGCGACTAAGCAATTTGAAGAGGGCGTTATGGTTATGGTGCTATATCAAGTTGGTGAAGCCTTCCAAGATTATGCTGTTGATAAATCTCGTAATTCTATCGCCAGTTTAATGGATTTAAGACCAGATTATGCCAATTTATTAGTCGATGGCAATATTACAAAGGTTAGTCCTGATGAGGTAGAGGTTGGTCAAACAATAGTTGTTAAACCAGGAGAAAAGGTTCCTTTAGATGGTATGATTTGTGAAGGTAGTAGTAACCTTGATACACTAAGTTTAACCGGTGAAACTAAGCTAAGAGCGGTTGGTGAAGGTGATGAGGTCTTATCTGGTTCAGTTAATCAGGATGGTCTATTAAAGATTGTGGTTAGTAAACCATTTGCTGATTCAACAGTTGCTAAAATTTTAGAATTGGTGGAAAATGCTAGTGATAAAAAAGCAAAGGCTGAGAATTTCATTTCTAAGTTTGCTAAGTATTATACGCCAATTGTAGTTATTGCGGCTTTAATTTTAGCTATTTTACCACCAACTATTATTTATTTTGTAAATGGGACTAATTCTTATAGTGATTATATTCAACGAGCTTGCTCATTTTTAGTTATCTCTTGCCCATGTGCTTTAGTTATCTCTGTGCCATTGAGTTTCTTTGGTGGTATTGGGGGAGCCTCTAAGCTTGGTATCTTAATTAAGGGTTCAAGCTATATTGAACAAATTGCTAAAATTAAACGGATTGCCTTTGATAAAACAGGCACTTTAACAAAGGGTAGTTTTGTGGTAAGTGAAATTGAAGGCGAAGATAAGGATGCTATCTTAAGCTATGCCGCTTATGCTGAATATTATTCTAACCATCCATTAGCTCTTTCTATTAAAAATGCTTATCAAAAACCAATCGATAAAGAGCGGATTAAAGATATAAGTGAAATAGCTGGTAAGGGTATAAAGCTTATTTTAGACAATGATACTATCCTAGTTGGTAATGCCAAATTACTAGATTTGTTTAACGTTAATTACACGCCAAGTGCGGCTATAGGTACTTTAATTTATGTGGTTAAAAATGACAAATTCTTAGGAACAATTGTTATAAATGACGAAATTAAGCCAGAAGCTAAAGATTTAATTAAAGGCTTAACAGAGCTAAATATTACAGATACAATTATGCTTAGTGGTGATAACAAACAAATTGCCGCTAGGGTAGCTAGTACAATAGGTATCAAAGATTATAAGGCTCAACTTTTACCACAAGACAAGGTCACGACTATTGATGAACTTTTAACTAATAAGGATGCAGGAGTTCTAGCTTATTGTGGTGATGGTATTAATGATGCTCCTGTTTTAATGCGAGCTGATGTTGGTATTGCTATGGGAGCCTTAGGTAGTGATGCTGCTATTGAAGCTAGTGATGTAATTCTAATGGATGATAATATTAAAAAGATTCCAACGGCAATTAAATTAAGTCGTTCAACAATGCAAATTGTATACCAAAATATTATCTTTGCTATCTTAATTAAGGTAATTGTCCTCATACTAGGTGCCTTAGGTTATGCTGGTATGTGGTTAGCGATTTTTGCCGATGTCGGTGTTGCTTGTCTATGTATTCTAAATGCAATGCGAACCTTATATGTCAAAAAATATCAAAAGGAATTAGAGGCTTAAGGCCTCTTTTTTAAAGCATAAGTGTAGTAAATGATAGTAAAATTTGTTATAGTTAGAAAAAGAGGTGTTAGAGTTGAAAACAATTATTATTGGTGGTGTAGCAGGTGGAGCTACTTGTGCCGCTAGATTGCGGCGTTTAAATGAACAAATGGCTATAACTATTTATGAAAAAACAGGTTTTATTTCTTACGCTAATTGTGGCCTACCTTATTATATTGGTGAGGTTATAACTGATAAACGTGAATTAACCTTACAAACACCTAGCAGTTTTAAGCAACGTTTTAATGTAGATGTTTTTGTTAAACATGAAGTTTTAAAAATTGATCGGCAACAGAAGTTAGTTGTTGTTAGAAATTTAGTTACAGGTGAAGAATTTAACGACCATTACGACAAATTAGTTATGGCAACGGGAGCTAAAGCGATTAGACCTAATATTTTAGGTTCGGAGTTAGCTTTTTGTGTAAAAACTGTGGAAGATACTTATGCTATAACTGATTATATCAATGAACATAAGGTAGAAAAGGCAGTAGTAGTTGGTGGTGGCTTTATTGGGGTGGAAATGGTTGAAAACCTAGTTCATCGCGGTTTAGAGGTTACTTTAGTGGAAAGATTAGAGCAAGTTATTAGTCCACTTGATTATGAAATGGCTTCTTTTTTACATAACGAATTACGTCATAAACAAGTTAATTTATTACTCGGTAAGGAACTAGTAGGCTTAGTTAAAGAAGATAATGACATAATTGTTAAACTAAAAGATGGCGAATTTAAAACGCAACTAGTTATTTTTGCTTTAGGCGTAAGACCAGAAAGTGATTTAGCCTTAAATTGCGGCCTAGAATTAGGTCTTAAAAATAGTATTAAGGTCAATGAATATTTAGAAACTAGTGATAAAGATATTTATGCTTGTGGTGATGTCATAGGCATTCCGCATTGGTTAACTAAACAAGAAAGCTTAATTAGTTTAGCAGGACCAGCCAACAAACAAGCACGGTTAGTAGCTGACAATATTTGTGGTTGGAAAAGAGTCTATTTAGGTGCCCTTGGCTCTTCAATTATTAAAGTCTTTAATTTAAATGCGGCTTTTACCGGTTTAAATGAAAAGCAATTAAAAGCCGAACAAATTAATTATAGTAAGATATATTTATCACCAAATAATCATGCCAGCTATTATCCTGGCAGTGAAGCTTTAACAATTAAGATATTATTTGAATTACCTACCTATAAGCTTTTAGGAGCGGAAATAGTAGGAGGGGCAGGTGTTGATAAGGCTCTTGATGTTTTGGCGTTAGCTATCAGTAAAAACATATCTTTATTAGATTTAAATACCATTGATTTTGTATATGCACCACCTTTTAGTAGTGCTAAAAACCCAATTAATATGGCAAGCTTCATTGCTGATAACTTAGCTACGGGTCAATTAAAACAATGTTTTATTGAAGACTTAGGAAATTTAGCTAGTGGTGCTTATCTTTTGGATGTGAGAACACCTAAGGAGTATGCCTTAGGTCATGTTAAAGGCTTTACTAATATTCCCCTTGATACTTTGCGTTCTAATACGGCAAGCTTACCTAAAGATAAACCAATTTACGTGATGTGTCAAAGTGCCCTAAGAAGCTATATTGCTTGTGCTATTTTACAAGGCTTAGGCTATAAAGCTTATAATATTGCTGGTGGCTATCGACTTTACGCTTCCGTTTATTTTGATGCTTTAGCAAGTAAAAAGACTCTCCCTTGTGGAATGGAAAGGTGTTAATTTAGAACTCCCCAATGGGGAGTTTTATTTCGTAATAAATTGTGGTTTAAAATAGAACACAAATCTAGTATAATTAAAAAGAGGTCGATATTATGAAAGGACTATTTATAACTTTTGAAGGTGGAGAATGTAGTGGCAAAACCACTTTAATAAAAAGTTTAGTAACATATTACACTAATTTAGGCTATAAGGTTTTAACTACTCGTGAACCAGGGGGGACTCCTATTGCTGAACAAATTAGGAATGTAATTTTAGATAACAATAATGTAAAAATGACTGGTAAATGTGAAGCCCTCTTATACGCAGCAAGTCGGATTCAACATGTTGAAGAAAAAATTATACCAGCCCTTGAAGAAGGCTATATTGTTTTATGTGATCGTTTTTTAGATTCTTCTTTAGCTTATCAAGGCTATGCCCGGGGTTTAGGCTTTGATTTAGTTTTAAATGCCAATCAGTTTGTATTAGATTATTTACCAACTCTAACTGTTTTAATTGATATTACGCCTGAGGTAGCCTTAAAAAGACTGGGTAACAGACCAGATAAGGTTAACCGTCTAGATGCTGAAAGTATTAATTTCCATCATTTAGTTTATGAAGGCTATCATAAGCTTTTAGACTTATATCCAGAGCGTATTAAAAGGGTTGATGGTACTTTATCAGAGGAAAAAGTTAAAGAGGCAACTATTAAACTTATTGCCCCTTATTTGGAGAAGTTATGCAATTAGATATTGATGAACGGGTTACAGAGGAACTGGACCGAGCTAAAGAAAATAATCGTTTACTACATGTTTATCTTTTTTATGGTGGCGATGATAAAACAATGCTTGATGAAGCTAAACTATTTGCTGCTAAGCTTTATTGTGGTTGTCTTAATTGTCCGACTTGTAAGGCGATATTAGAGGATAATCATTTAAATGTTAAACATATTGGTATTGAAGAAGGCAAAACGATGATTACGAAAGAACAAATCAATGCCTTAGAAGCAGAATTCAGTATGACAAGCCTTATTCTAGGACCTAGAATCTATATTATTGATGGAATTGACACCGCTAGTCAAGCCGCTCAAAATAGTCTTCTTAAATTTATTGAAGAACCGACTATGCAAGATGAAGTTTATGGTATTTTAATTGCCTATGATTTAAATAATGTTTTAACAACTATTAAATCGCGTTGTGGTTTGATTCGTTTTATGCCTAAATCTTTTAGAGAATTAGAAGATGCGCTAGCCCAAAAATATAGCTTAGATGACGCTTTCATGTTAGCTAGCTTAACTAACAATTTAACACTATGTGAACAGCTTTATAATGATATTAATTATATCAAAGTTAAAGATTTGTTACATAGTTTTCTTAATTTAAGCAACAGTAAAGATGCTGTTTTGTTTTACTTAGCTAATCGAGATATATCAAAAACAATTTTACAATATTTTTTAAAGCTTTTAATTAATATTTATCATGAGACTTTAACCTTGACTAAATTGCTTTCTAGCCCAATTTATGATAAAATTACAGCATTAAAGCAAAACAATAGTAAAGCTTTTTTAGAGGATAGATTAAATACGCTACTACGGTTAGAAACAAAATTAAAATATAATGTAGTGGAAAAAAATGTTTTGCATGAGTTAATTATTTCCTTCTTTTAAGGATGGTGTTTTATGGAAGTTATTAGAGTCGCATTTAAAAAGGTAGGTAAAAGATACTTTTTTAAACAAAATAATTTAAATTTAAATGATGGTGACGCAGTTGTTGTCGAAACCATTAGAGGTATTGAACTTGGTCATGTTATTGGTAAGCCTTTAGAAATCAAAGAAGGGGAGTTAGAGGTAAAGCCTATTTTAAGAAAGGCTACTTCGGATGATTTAGCTAGTTTTGAGCGTAATCTAACAGAAGCTAAAAGTGTTATTAATAAAACGAAAGAAGAAGTTAAGAAGTTAAAACTCGAAATGAAAATTTTAGAGGCTGAATTTACCCTAGATCATTTAAAGCTTATCATCTATTTTGAAGCTGAGGGAAGAATTGATTTCCGCGAATTAGTTAGGGCTTTGGCCGAAATTTATCATGTGAGAATCGAATTACGCCAAGTTGGTTCGCGAGATGGCACTAAGGTCTTTGGCGGCTTAGGTCCATGTGGTATGGTTGTTTGTTGTAACACCTTTATTACCGAATTTGATACAATTACAGTCAAAATGGCTAAAAACCAAAATTTAGCTTTAAATCCAGCCAAGATCAGTGGTAATTGTGGCAAGCTACTTTGTTGTATTGCCTACGAAGACAGCAATTATAAAGAATTACGGAAAAATTTCCCTAATCCTGGTGATTATGTCGAGGCTCCTGAGGGTAGAGCTAAGGTTTTAGCTAGTGATCCTTTAAACCGAACAATGAAGGTTAAATACACAGATGAGCCAGATAAATTTGGCTTTTATAAAATAGATGAAGTTAAATTTAATGCTAAAGGTGAAATAGACGAAAATGGAGATAATTAATGAGCTTTTAGGTAGACCATTACTTAAAATCTACCAAGACCCAGAAATATTTAATTTTTCATTGGATTCTATCTTATTAGCTAATTTTTGTAGTATACCAGCTAAAACTAAAAAAATTATAGATTTAGGAACTGGCAATGCCCCTATTCCCTTATATTTGACATTGCGCACTAAAGCTCAAATTATTGGTATAGAAATTCAAAATTACTCCTTTAATTTAGCACTAAAAAGTGTTAAAATTAATAATAAAGAAGACCAAATAAAACTTATAAATGCAGACTTAAAAGGTATTAGTAAAACCCTGGGCTTGGGGATGGCTGAAGTGGTAGTAACTAATCCACCATTTTATAAGGTTGGCTCTTTTAATCAAAATCCCGATATGAGAAAAACGATAGCTAGGCATGAAGTTTTAGCAACTCTTGAAGATATTATTAAGGAAGCTAGCCTTCTTTTAAATACTAAAGGAGTCTTTGCTATGATTCATCGACCGGATCGTTTAACGGAAATTATAGTTTTGTTAAATAAATATAATCTAGAGCCTAAAAGATTGCGCTTTGTCTATCCTAAATTGGGTAGAAGTTGTAACCATATCTTAATTGAGGCAGTTAAGGGAGCTAATCCGGGTTCACTTAAAGTATTAGACCCACTATATGTTTATGATCAAAACGACAAATGGACACCCGAAATTTTAAAAATATATAACTACGAAATGGAGGAATAGGTATGTTTTTAAGTTATTTGAGTCGTAAGGAAAAATTAAAATTCTTAGATTTAGCTATTTATATGGCTGATATTGATGGTGAACCTACAAATATTGAAAAAAGAATTTTAACCAAAATGTTTGCCGAAGTAGAGGATGTAAGAGAGGAATATACTTTCCAAAAATCTGAAAGTATTGAAGAAACAATTGAATTCTTCGTTAATTCTAATCCCGTTGTTAAAAATATCGTTTATTTGAATTTGGTGACTATTTCCATGGAAGATGATTTATACAACACATCTGAATTGTTATTCCTTGAAGGCATTCAAAATAAGTTTGGCATTTCAGCGGAAAAAAGACGTGACTTAATATCTATTGTGTATGCGGAAAGAGATTTAAGAGAAAGAGCTAGTCGTATCATTAAGGAATAATGAATAAGTTTAGTTTTACCGGAAGCCCTATCTTATACTTAGTCGGTACCCCAATTGGTAACCTCGAAGATATAAGCCTTAGGGCTTTACGTATTTTAAAGGAAGTTAAGAAAATCTATTGTGAGGACACGCGTACTTCAAGTGTATTGTTAAAATACTACGATATCACAACGCCACTTGAAAGTTATCACAATTATAATGAAGAGGAAAAAGCTCAAGCTATTATTGATTTTATTAAGGCCGGTAATGATGTGGCATTAATCAGTGATGCTGGCAATCCCATAATTTCTGATCCTGGTTTTAAATTAGTTGACTTAGCTATTAAAAACGACATAGCTATCACAACAATTCCCGGACCTAGTGCTTTTACCAGTGCTTTTGAGACGGCTAATATGCCTTTTCCATTTCTCTTTTATGGTTTTTTAAAGCCTAAACAACAAGAAAGGGAAAATGAGCTAGCTGAGCTAAAATATATAAAGGGTAGTTTGATTTTTTATGAGGCTCCGCACCGTTTACTAGACACCCTTAATTCTATTATTAAGGTTTTAGGTGATAGGGATGTTTACCTTGCCCGGGAGTTAACTAAAAAGTTTGAAGAGCATTATTATATGAAGGCTAGTGAATTATTAACTAAAGCTAATCTTAAAGGTGAAATGGTTTTAATTGTTAAAGGCTATGAGGAAGATTTGCTCGAAGAACAAGATAGATTCAAATTAATTGAGGAGCAAATTAAATTAGGTCTTAAAACTAATGCCGCCATTAAGGAAGTTGCTAATATGTTAAAATTAGACAAAAAGGAACTCTATAAGGAATATGTTGCTTATAAAACACAGCAGGAATAAGTTTTAAAGAGTTTTTATTTTTTAATATCATATTTGCAAAAAATATAGTATAATATCTTGAATATTGTAAAGAATGGAGATTTTATTGATGAGTAAACCATTTTATTTATCTACGGCTATTGCCTATACTTCAAGTAAACCGCATATTGGTAATGTTTATGAGGCAATTTTAGCTGATAGTATTTGTCGATTTAAAAGAAAACAAGGCTATGACGTTTATTTCCAAACCGGAACTGATGAACATGGTCAAAAAATAGAACAAAAGGCCAAAGAACACGGAGTTGAACCGCAAAAATGGGTTGATGAAGTCGCTAATTCAATTAAGGAAACTTATAAGTTAGTGAATGTGTCTTATGACAAATTTGTCCGGACAACTGATAAAGAACATGAGGCAGAGGTTGCTAAAGCTTTTGAAAAATTACTTAAAAAAGGTGATATTTATAAAGGTAATTATGAGGGCTGGTATTGTGTTAGCTGTGAGTCCTTCTTTACGGAAAAGGATTTAGTTGATGGTTGTTGTCCAGATTGTGGCAGTAAGGTCACAAAAGAAAAGGAAGAAACTTATTTCTTAAGATTAGCTCCTTATCAAGCTCGTTTAGTTGAATATATTAAAACTCACCCCGATTTTATTCAACCAGAATCACGTAAGAACGAAATGTTAAATAATTTCTTAAAGGATCCACTTCCTGATTTATGTGTTTCACGGACTTCTTACAGCTGGGGTATTAAAGTTCCAAGTGATCCAAAACACGTAATTTATGTGTGGATTGATGCCTTGATGAATTATATTACAGGTATTGGTTATCATGTTGATGGTCCAAGTGAAGAAAAATTCAACAAATACTGGCCATGTGACATTCATTTAATTGGTAAGGATATTTTACGTTTCCATACTATTTATTGGCCTATTATTTTAATGGCATTAGATTTACCTTTACCAAAACAAGTTTTTGGTCATCCATGGATTTTAATGAATCATGGCAAAATGTCTAAATCTAAAGGTAATGTTATCTATACTGATGATTTAGTCAATATTTTTGGTGTTGATGCGGTTAGATATTATGTTTTACACGAAATTCCATTTGCTCAAGATGGTAATATTACTTATGAATTAGTTTGTGAACGTAACAATACAGAATTAGCTAATATTTATGGTAATTTGGTTAATAGAACAATTGCTATGGTCAATAAATATTTTGGCGGTAGTGTAAGTTATGTTGAACCAACATTAATGATTACTAAGAATTTAATAAGCGCAATGGCAGAAGCTAAAGATGCTTATTTTAAACATATGGAAGAATTAAAAGTAAGTCAAGCTATTGATGATGTTTTTGCTTTATTACGTAAAGCTAATAAATATATTGATGACTCTGAACCATGGGCTTTAGCTAAGGCTGAAGAAAAGAAACAAGAATTAGCTGAGGTTTTATATACTTTATTAGAAGCAATTAGAATGGCAAGTATTATGTTAGAAAATATTATGCCTTCAACAGCTACTAAGGTATATAGTTTCTTAAATACTAAGGCCTATAATTATACAGATTTAGATTATGCGACAGTTAAGGATTATACTTTAGGTAAGAGTGAAGTTTTATTCCAAAGATTAGATGTTGAAAAAGATGTACTAGCTAAAGTTTTAGCCAAAGAGGCTACACCAGCTCCAGCTGCTACTTTAGAAAATTTAATTTCTATTGAAGATTTTGATAAGGTTGAATTGGTAGTTGGTGAAATTCTAGATGCTAAATGTCATCCAGATGCTAAAAAACTTTTAGTTTTGCAAGTCAATATTGGTACAGAAGTTCGTCAAATTGTTTCAGGTATTAGAGAATTTTATCAACCAGAAGAATTGATTGGTAAAAAAGTTTGTGTTGTTAAAAACTTAAAGCCAGTTAAACTAAGAGGTGTCTTATCTCAAGGTATGATTTGTTGTGCTGGGGATAAAGCTATTTTAGTAACAATCCCAGAAGCTAATGCAGGAGATAAAATTTGCTAAAATGAATAACAATAAAGCTTTAGATGATGCCTTTCGGGTAGGCGTTGTAATTGTAACATCTGTAATATATTGTTTGGGGTTAATTTGGTTTTTACAGCCGGCAGGAATTTATTCAGCCGGAATAACTGGTTTATCCCAAATTATTAAAAATTTTGTCGATGAAGTAGCTGATTTAAATACTAATACGATACCACTCGGTATCTATACCTTTGTGTTAAATGTGCCATTATTTATTTATGGTTGGCGAAGAGTTTCTAAACGGTTTGCTATTTTTTCAGTTATTTCCGTTGTTGTTCAAACTGTATGTACTTTAGGCTTTATTCCAGTTGAACCTGTTGTAGCAGCATTTAATTTGGACCCATTAGAAAATCAAATTACTTATGCGATAATTGGTGCCATTTTAACGGGTGTCGCATGTGGTGTAGCATTACGTTATGGTACATCAACTGGTGGTTTAGATATATTGGCTCAAGTTTTGGCCATTGAAAAAAACATTTCAATTGGGGTATTTACGATGATAGCTAATGTCTTAATAGCTTTAGTCGGTGGTGTTCTAGTTTCTCATTCTTGGCCAATTGCCTTCTATTCTTGTATTAGAATTATTATTACTAGTGTTTGTATTGATAAAATTCATACAGCTTATAATCATGTTAAGTTAAATGTAATTTCTAATGCGGTAAGTGAAGAAATGCTACATGAATTACTAGGAATGCATAGAGGTTGTACAATTATACCAGTTGAGGGAGCTTACTCTCATCAACATAAGTCCGATCTAATCATGGTTGTTTCAGCTTATGAATTAGATAAAGCGGTAAGAATTTGTAAAAAACATGATCCTAAGTGTTTTATCATTGTTGAACCTGTAAAACGAGTTGTTGGCAATTATACCCGAAAATCCATTGTTTAATTATAAGGGGCTAATGCTTAATGGCGTTGGCTCCTTTCTTTATATGTGAGGAGGATTAAATGTTTACTTTGTTATTTTCCAAAATAAGAGATGGTTTTATCTCAATTTTGCCAATTTATTTTTTGGTTATTATTTTAAATTTTACTCCCTATATAAGTTTAAGTTTATATGAAGTAGGAGTGTTAACCTTTGCGACAGTATTAGCTGGTCTAGGAATAGCTCTATTTAATATGGGTGCTGACCTGGCCATGACACCAATGGGCAAACTTAGTGGAGCTTCACTAACTAGGCAAGGCAAACTAAGTATTTTATTAATTTTTGTCTTTATTCTAGGCTTTTTTGTAACCTTAGCTGAACCAAATTTGACTATTTTAGGAAGTCAAATATCCAATTTGCTAAATCCCATGATTATAACAATTGCGGTAGCTTTTGGGGTTGGTTTAGCCTTAATACTATTAGTAATTAGGTGCGTTAATAAAGCAAATCTTGCCCAAATATTTTTATTCTTATATGGCTTAGCCTTTGCTTTAAGTATATTAGTTATTTATACCGGCAGTAGTGATTTTTTAGGCTTTATTTTTGATGCTGGTGGGGTTACAACAGGACCAGTTACAGTACCTTTTATGATGGCTATGGGAGTTGGTATTTCTAGTGTTCTAGCGAAAAAATCCGATAAAGATATGTCCTTTGGTTTAATTGGTCTAGTGTGTATTTTTTCTATTATTATCATGCTTTTTATTGGGATCTTTATTGAATATCATGGTGATTTTGTTCTAGATAAAAGCCTATATGTAGTTGCTACTAATTTTTGGTTAGCCTTAGGTGAAAACTTATTGTCTTCATTCCAAAGTGTATTACTTTCCCTTGTATTAATAGCTTTATTTTTCATTGTGATAAATTTTCTCTTTATTAAATTACCTAAGAAAAAATTAGAGTCCTTAGGAATCGGTATTTTATATTCTTTATTTGGTTTAACTTTTTTCCTTTGTGCTGTTAATTTAGCATATATGCCAATAGCTTATCAAATTGGTCAAAGTCTAGCAGACAATTTGTGGGTGTTATATGTGTTTGGCTTTGTCATTGGAGTAGTATCAGTCTTTGCTGAACCAGCAGTTCATGTATTAAATCGCCAAGTTAATGAAATAACAGGTGGAGTTATCAAAGAAAAAACCATGCTTTTTGGCTTAATGCTTGGGGTTGGAGCTTCAATAGTCTTAGCAGTTTTACGCATTCATTATGATTTCCCAATTATGTACATTTTGATACCTGCTTTGATGTTGGCACTTTTAATGAGTTTCTTTATACCTAAAATATATGTGGCAGTTGCCTTTGATTCCGGTGGGGTTGCAGCTGGTGCTTTAACGAGTGGTTTTGTTTTACCATTTACAATTGGTGCCTGTATGGGAATGGGCTATTTAGATAGTGAGACTTTGAAGTTAGGTTTTGGCGTTGTAGCTTTAGTTTCTATTACCCCAGTTATAGTTATTGAATTTATTGGTTTACAAGCCTTAATTAGCGATAGGATTAAAATGCGTCGGCAGGTAGAAAAGATGATTCAAGCGGATGATGAAGTTATTATTAAGTTTTAGGAGGCAAAATGAAAAAGGAAATTAAAACAACAAATAGTGTCAAAAAACTCTATTTATTAGTCAGTATTTTGCCTGTCAATAAAAGGGACGTTTTCATGGACTTGACAGAAAAGTTTAATGTCAACTATCATATATCCTTCCTGGGTAATGGTAGTGCTAGTTCAGAAATGTTAGCTTTGCTTGGTTTAAAGGAATCTCGGCGAGCAGTTTCAATGGGCTTTATTAGAGAAGATAAGGTAAAGGATTGTTTGGATGCGATTGAGGATAAGATTAATCAATTAGGTATTCATGCTATTGCCTTTGCTTTAAGTTTAGATCGTATAATGGGACTAAAAAACTATCTATTTTTAGCAGATTTAGGAGGAAAAGCATGGAAAAAGAATTAGCTTTATTAATGATTATTATTAATAATGGTTATGGTGAAGAGGCTATTGAACTATTAAAAGGTTTAGGCTTAAGAGGAGCCACTATTTTAAATGGAACGGGAGCTGTAAAACCAGAGGCTAAAAAACTTTATGGGTTAGAAATTAATCCGGAAAAAGAAGTTATTTTAGCTGTCGTTGCCGAAGGTTTACTAGATAAATTAATGCAGGCTATATATGAAAAGTTAGGTACTACAACTTTAGCTCAAGGAGTAGCCTTTAGCTTACCAATTAACTATGCAACAAGTAATTTATATAAGCAATTTGAACCTAAAGTAGAAGCTGAGGAGAAAGCCGAAGAATAAACTCCTTCGTCTATGATAAAATGTAAAAAAATTACTTGATTCTCTTAACAAAATATAGTAAAATAACTAGCGGTACATTTTTATTATATCCACAGCCCTTAATAAAAATTAAGGAGGACAACAAAATGAAAACATATATGGCTAATAATGAAACTGTAAAACATGACTGGTATGTTGTAGATGCAACAGGTTTAACTCTTGGTCGTTTAGCTACTGCGGTTGCTAACGTTTTAAGAGGTAAACATAAACCTACTTATACTCCACATGTAAATTGTGGTGATAACGTTATCGTTATCAATGCTACCAAAATTAAATTAACTGGTAAGAAATGGACAGACAAATTATACCGTTCTCACTCAGAATATAATGGTGGCTTACGTACTTTAACTGCTGAGGAAGTAATGGCTAAATATCCTACTAGAATGGTAGAATATGCTATTAAAGGTATGTTACCTCATACTAAACTTGGTGATGTACAACGTAAACAATTATATGTTTATGCTGATGCTAACCATCCTCATCAAGCACAAAAACCACAAGAATTAAAGGTAAAGGCATAAGGGAGGAGCGAAAGAAATGGCAAAATTAGTACAATATTTAGGTACAGGTCGTCGTAAAAGTTCAGTTGCTAGAGTTATTTTAAGACCTGGTAAAGGTACATTTACTATTAATGATCGTACATTTGAAGACTATATTCCTTCAGCAGCTCTTCGTTTAGACGTTTTACAACCACTTGAATTAACAGAAAATGTTGAAAAGTTCGACATCATCGTTAATGTTTGTGGTGGTGGTTTAACTGGTCAAGCTGGAGCAATCCGTCATGGTATTACTAGAGCTTTACTAGAAGTTAACCCTGAATACCGTCAAACTTTAAAGCCTGCTGGTTTAATTACACGTGATTCACGTGTTAAAGAACGTAAAAAGTATGGTCTTAAAAAAGCCCGTCGTGCAAGTCAGTTCTCAAAACGTTAATCAATGTTTCAATTTTAAGCGATATAAAAAATACGAAAGGCAAGGACTTCTCACCCTTGCCTTTTTTATATATATTTTAGTTAAAAAACTTGTGTACTATATCTCAAAATGATATAATATGTAAAGAGCGTTTGACATTATTTAACTTACATTAGTTAATATAATTTGCAAATAAGTTAAAAAAATGCGATAATTAAATAAGGAGGAAGAATAAATGTTAGAATATAGATACGACACTCAATTATTAATTGAGGGTGAAGATTTAGATGAAAATAAAATTATAGAATATTTCAATAATAATTTTAAAGGTGATTGTCTATTAGCTGTAGGTGATGATGAGTTAATTAAAATTCATTATCACACAAATGAACCATGGAAGGTTTTAGAATATTGCCGAACACTTGGTGAAATTTATGATATTGTTGTCGAAGATATGGATAGACAATCTCGCGGTTTAAAAGGTTAATAGATTTAATAATTTAGCATGTTTGCCAGTATTTCGGTAAGCATGCTTTTTTTATTTATATAAATTAATATAATAGGCCAAACTAACAAAATTAAAATATGGTAGACTGAGGTTTTATTTTTTGATAATGGTCATAATTATGGTAAAATATGTTGTAAAATAAACTTTAAACTAGTTGCATTTTATTATATAATTAGACAAGTGGTGAATTAATATGAATGAAAAAATTGATTTAACAAGAATTCCTAATCATATTGCCATTATTCTTGATGGTAATGGTAGGTGGGCTAAGTCACGGAATATGCCACGAATATATGGCCATCGTAAGGGAGCCTTTAATATTTCAGATATTTGTGAGTATGCCGATAGTTTAGGGGTTAAAGTTTTAAGTATATACTGTTTTTCTACGGAAAACTGGAAACGTCCGGCTGATGAAGTTAAGTATTTGATGAGTTTACCGAGTCGTTTTTTTAATCATTATAAAGAAAAAATTAGAAAAAGTAACATTAAAATTGTTTTCAGTGGTCGGCGTGATCGTCTAAGTAACAAATTAAATATGTTAATTGATGAAATAATAGATATTACTAAAGATCATAAAGGAATTATTTTAAATGTTTGTTTCGATTATGGTAGTAGAGATGAAATAATTAGAGCCATAAAGAAATTAGTGCCAGACATTAATAGTGGTAAGGTTAACTTGCCAGATTTAGATTCTAAAACCTTTGCTAATTATTTAGATACGAAGGATTTAGGCGATGTTGATCTATTAATTAGAACTAGTGGAGAAGAACGGATTAGTAATTTCTTATTGTGGCAAATTGCTTATGCTGAATTTTATTTCACTAAGGTTCTATGGCCTGATTTTTCACCGGCTGAATTAGATAAGGCTATATTAAGCTATCAAAGTCGCAATCGGCGCTTTGGTGGTTTAAAGGAGGATAACAAATGAAAGAAAGAACCATAACGGGTATAGTTATTTTGGCTATATTTTTACCGTTATTATTAGTAGATGAGCTTTTCTTCCTGTTTCAAATTTTAATGATTATTTTGACCTTAATAGCATCATCAGAAATGCTTAGAATGTATGATAAGCAAAAGCACATGCCAATTAAGATGAAAGTAATTACCATTATTTGCTCGCTCTTGTTATATTTAGCTGTTTTGGTTGAATTAGATCCTAATAGTATCGTTAATCAACAGCTAAAATTATTTAATATTAGTTTAGAACTTTTACCAACGATAATTCTAATTTTATTAGTTTTATTTACCTCAACTGTCTTTTGTCATGCCTATGATGCTACTGATATTGGTAAAAGCTTACTTACAATCATATATACAGGTGTAGGTTTTAGTGCCATTACTATTTTAAAATATTTTGGTACACGCTATATTGTTTATTTGTTTTTAATAACAATTTGTACAGATGTCTTTGCTTATTTTACCGGTATGCTTTTTGGCAAGCATAAAATGGCACCAACCATTAGTCCCAAAAAGACGTGGGAGGGTGCTATTGGCGGTAGTCTTGTTGCAACCATTGTAGCAGTATGCTTTGGTCTTTTCTATGGTGACTTGTTTGGTGATTTTTTTGGTAATACGTCTAGCACTTTGTTAGATAAAATAATTAATGTAGATAAGGTTGGTGATGTAGGAGTTGTCTTTATTCTTATTTTCTTAACTTTATTTGCAACTATTTTCAGTCAAATTGGGGATTTAGTTGCCTCAAGAATGAAAAGAACCTATGGAATAAAGGATTTTGGTAATTGCTTCCCTGGTCATGGCGGTGTGCTTGATCGCTTAGATTCAGCAATTATGACTTCTATTTTCCTACTTTGTATTTTCCAAATCTTATCTTATTTCTTACCGGTGATGCCATGATAGATTTATATATTTTAGGAGCAAGTGGTTCAATTGGTAGGCAAACAATTGATATCATTAGAAATTATCCAGATAAGTTTAGAGTTGTGGCCATGTCTTTAGGCCATGATTTAGCTTTAGCCCAAAGCTTAGTTGATTTAGTTAAACCAAGTCTTATTTGCCTAAGAGAACCTGGGACTAGTATTAAGACTGAGGCCAAAACGGTTTACGGTGCTGAGGGACTTTTAGCCATTGCTAAGTATAAAGCTAGTTCAAATTATAGTATTTTAATTAATGCTTTAGTTGGTAGTAGTGGCTTAAAGCCAACTATTGAAGCTATCAAAAATGGCAAAAATATTGCCTTAGCTAATAAAGAAACTTTAGTAATGGCAGGAGATTTAATCTTTGATTTAGTTAGAAAATATCAAGTTAATTTAACGCCAATTGACAGTGAACACAATGCTATTTGGCAATGCTTAAAAGGTGAGAAAAAAGCCGAAGTAAAGCGATTAATTATTACTGCTAGTGGTGGCTCATTTAGAGATAAAACTAGAGATGAGTTAGAAAATGTCACAGTTGCTGATGCCTTAAATCATCCGAACTGGCATATGGGGGCTAAAATTACTATTGATAGTGCAACTATGATGAATAAGGGCTTTGAAGTTATTGAGGCGCATTATTTATTTGATATGCCTTATACCCAAATAGATACAATTTTACATAAGGAAAGTCTTGTTCATTCTTTGGTAGAATATAATGATTTAAGTATTAAGGCAGTACTTGGTTGTGCAGACATGCGTATCCCTATTTTATATGCCTTGTCCTACCCAAATCACTTACCTATTACCGATTTACCTAGTTTAGTACTAGAAGGGAAAACTTTAAGCTTTGCTAAATTAGACCAGGTTAGATTTCCCCTTTTAAAGGCTGCCTATTATTGTGGTCAAAAAGGTGGTTTATATCCGACAGTCTTAAATGCTAGTAATGAAGCAGCAGTTAGATTATTTTTAACGGGTAAGATTAAATTTTTAGATATAGAAAAAATTATTTTTTCTTATATTTATAAAGATGAATATAAAGATATAGAATATAATATCGACAATATTATTAATTTAGATCAACAAATTCAACAAGAAATATTAAAGAAATATGGTGATAAATGATGATTTTAGCATTAACGGGCTTTTGGTTAATACTAGTTTCTCTTATTGTTTTTATCTTCATTATTGGGCTAATTATTGTCATTCATGAATTTGGTCACTTTTTAGTAGCTCGTAAGGCTGGTATCTTATGCCACGAGTTTTCAATTGGTATGGGTCCTTGTATTTACAAACATCAATTTAAAAACACCTTATTTTGTTTAAGAGCTATACCAATTGGGGGCTATGTTCAGATGGCTGATGATGAAAGTAGTCTTTTACTAAGCAAAGGTGATAAATTAGGCCTAATTCTGGATGATGATGAAGTCATAAGAATTAATATGGATGCTAGAGGGCTTAATGATGTTAATGGTAAGCTTGAAAGCTTTGACTTCACTAATCAAAATGGGGAAGGCATGTATTTGACGCTAGAATTAGAGGATGGAAGCTACCAAAGTTTTACCGTTCGAGAAAAAGCCGTTCTTAGTTTAGATAAAAATAATAATATTAAAATTGCGGCTTATAATGAAACCTTCTCTAGTAAGCCAATTTGGAAAAGATTTTTGACTTTAGTGGCAGGTCCAGTTATGAATTTTTTACTTGCCATTGTAATTTATTTTATCTATTATTGTGCAGTAGGAGTTCCTAATTTTAACACTAATGTAATTGGTAGTGTAGCTACAGGCTATGCGGGTAGTTATTACCTAAATCCAGGTGATCAGATTGTGGCAGTTAATGGTCAAGCTGTAGCGACCTGGCAGGAATTTGAGACTATAATTGATCAATATAATATTAGCTTTCCTACTAATGTTACTTTAAGCATTGTTGATCAGGCCGGTAATGAAAGAACAGAGGTCATAGACTACTCTATTATTATTAATTCTATTGGTCTTTCTAATCTAGAAATAGAAGATTTAACTATTCCTGAAGGGGTTAGTGGGGTTTTAGTTGGTAATGTAGCTTTAAATTATAGTGATAGTAAGGCTAACCCAACTTATCCTCTAAGTAAAGGTGACATTATTACTGGCATGCGCATTGATAATTATATTAATGGCTCAACGGTTACTGTTGGTGAAGAGATTTCGGTATCTAGTTGGACAGATATTTTAGTGGCCCTAGCTAACACAGATGTGGCAGAGGTTCGCTTTAGTTATTACGACTTAGATAAGGCGGCTGCGGATCCAGAAAATCCTTATGTATCAATTGAAGAATGTAGTCCGGTTAAAACTTATGGCAATGAGGTTTTGACTAGTCAGAATGTTCAAAAAATCCAGCTATTGATAGGTATTTCCCCCGTTTATTATTTTGAGCTTGGAGGAGTAATTAAAGCTACCTTCCAAGGTTTCTGGTCTGATTTTACTTTAGTCTTTAGAACGTTAAAACTTTTAATTGCGCCAAGTGGAATTAGACAAGTTGGGGTATCTAATTTGACAAGTGTGGTTGGTATATTTGATATGGTGAAGGATTTAGTTCAAACTGGTATTTTACCAATTCTAGCCTTTACAGCAATGTTGTCTGTCAACATTGGTATTGTGAATCTAATCCCAATTCCGGCTTTAGATGGCGGTAGAATTGTTTTCTTAATTTATGAATTAATTACGCGAAAGAAACCAAATAAGAAGTTTGAAGCAGCTTTAAATGGTATTTGTTTTATTTTGCTTATGATATTATTTGTCTATGTTACATATAATGACATTTTAAGATTTGATTTTATTAGTAGAGTGTGGAGGAAATAATTATGAAAAATGTCTTAGTTACTGGTGGAGCGGGCTATATTGGTTCTCATACCGTATTAGCTTTAGTTGATTATGGTTATAATCCGATTATCGTTGATAATTTTTCTAATGCTAGTCCTAAAGTAATTGATCGTTTAGAAAAGTTAGCAAATAGACCAATCAAATGTTATAGTATAGATTGTTGTGATAAGAAGGCTTTAGAACAAGTTTTTGTGGAAAATGAAATCTTTGGTGTTATTCATTTTGCCGGTTATAAAGCGGTTGGTGAGTCTGTACAAAAGCCTTTAATGTATTATCAAAATAATTTAATTTCTCTTTTAAATGTAGTCGAAGTAATGCA
The DNA here is from genome assembly GCA_944324725.1 of uncultured Acholeplasmatales bacterium. GTDB lineage: Bacteria > Bacillota_I > Bacilli_A > Acholeplasmatales > Anaeroplasmataceae > CALUXS01. Next base: position 774 of record CALUXJ010000016.1, on the reverse strand, counting down.
TGAGCATAATTGCTTAAATTTAATCTTTAGCTCTTCAGCTACAGTTTATGGTGCTCCTAAATCTGTACCTATTTATGAAGATTTCCCTCTTCACGTCACAAACCCTTATGGAAGAACTAAATTAATGATTGAGGAAATCTTAACGGATTATGTCAAAGCTAATCCAGAATTTAAGGTAGCTTTATTAAGATACTTTAACCCAATTGGCGCCCATGAATCTGGTTTAATTGGCGAAGATCCTAATGGAATTCCTAATAACTTAATGCCATACATTACGCAAGTTTGTATCGGTAAGTTAGATCATGTTCGGGTTTTTGGAAATGATTACCCAACTAAGGATGGCACCGGGGTTAGAGACTATGTGCATGTTATGGATTTAGCAGTTGGTCATAGTTTAACTCTTAAGAAAATGGAAAATTGTTCTGAGAATCTATTAATTTATAATTTAGGTACTGGTAAAGGTAGTTCAGTACTTGATGTAATTCATGAAATGGAAAAAGCAGTTGGTCATAGTATCAAATATGAAATAGTAGCTAGACGAGCCGGTGATATTGCTGAGTGCTATGCTAATTGCGATAAAGCATATCAGGAATTAGGCTTTAAGGCTAAATACAATTTATTTGATATGTGTAAATCAAGCTGGAATTTCCAACAAAAGAATCCTAATGGTATAAAGTAAGGAAACGCAGGTTTCCTTATTTTATTATGTTAGGCGAAGCCTCACATAAAAACCGCCTGCTATGCAGGTGAGAATAGAAAAGCGGTAGCGTTGCA
>CALUXJ010000015.1 GCA_944324725.1 uncultured Acholeplasmatales bacterium | reverse complement strand
GCTATATATTTAATAGTGATTTGCAAATTTTCCTTAAGATAATTGGTGACTTTAGGAATAATTTCATTAATTAATAGATTAAGATAATTATCAGCCTTGCCTAAAAAGTTATTCGTATTTTTATTTATTTTAGTAGCAAACCAGGGTGTTAAATCATTATTCCAATCTAAATTAGAAATAGCTACTAAAATAAATTCACGAGTACTAATATTTAAGCATGTTTGATAGACCTTTTCTCCTTCCTCATTAAAGGTATTTAATATTACTAAAGGTAATACTTTAGCCTGGGTATTTGGATAGAAAATGGTAACTTTTTTACCAGCAACAAGTAACTCTTTTAACATCTTATTAGCCTCAAATTTGACTTTTATAGTAGGTACCAAAATCAGCCATGGTATCTAATAGTTTTTTTAAATGCAAGCCTAGTTCAGTTAGACCATATTCAACTTTAGGAGGATTAGTTTGATAGTCTTTACGATAAATGATGCCATCACTTTCCAATTCTTTAAGGCTAGTTGTTAAAACCTTTTGGGAAATACCTTCAATTGCTTTTTGAAGCTCATTAAAGCGCCAAGCCCTTTCGACTAAATTACGAATGATTAAAAGTTTCCATTTACTACCGATTAAGCTAACGGTAGTGGCCACTGGACAGGCTGGTAATTGTTCTTTAGTTTTCATTATTTCACCTACTTAAATGTATTATAACATAAGATAGGCAATTATTACCTAGTTACCTTTTTGTGCGTACTTGTATAAGCTTAAAAATAGTTTAAAATTAGTAACGATGGAGGTAAAAATATGCAAAATTATATTAAATTAACACCAGATAATGGTGCGCGGGTTGAGTTACATGACAAATTAGGTTTAACTGGTTCAGAAATAAGTATTAATAGCTTACCTGCTAATAGTAAAGTCCCATTTGTTCATGCCCATAAAGAAAACGAAGAGGTTTATTATATTTTAAATGGTAGTGGTAAATTTATAATTGATGACAAAGAAGTTAGCCTTAATAAGGGGGATGTAATTAAGATTGTTCCAGCTGCTAATAGACAACTTTTTGCTGGTAGTGAAGGTATTAGCTATCTTTGTATTCAAACTAAGACTAATTCCTTAGAAGAGTATACGGCAACGGACGCTATTATTAAATAATTGAGCTGACTACAGGTCTAATACCTGTAGTTTTTTAATTAAGGTTAGTTGTGCGTATTTGGTAATTGTGCTAAGATAGTTATGGTGATAAGATGAATTTTGATATAAAACAATTAGAATGGACAAGAGAACCAAAAAGTTATACGCTAACCAGTGATAAAATAGTTATACAAACAAAACCACATACAGATTTATGGCAACGGACCTATTATCATTTTCGTAATGATAATGCGCCTGTATTACAAATGCGAACAATAAAAAAATATTTTTCTTTTGTGGTTAAAACAGAATTTAATACTAGCCATACACGGTTTGATCAATGTGGGATTGTTTTATATTTAGATAGCGAAAATTGGCTTAAAGCCTCTATCGAATATGAAAATGAAGTATTCCAGCATTTAGGTAGTGTAGTTACTAATGGTGGTTATTCCGATTGGGCGACTACAGAAATACCAGCTAATATTAAAGAGATGTGGTATCGTTTAAGTCGAAGAGAAGATGATTTTTGTATTGAGTGTTCTTTTGATGGCAAAACTTTTAAACAAATGCGAATTTGTCATTTAGCGAAAGCTAAGTCTGAGATTGCTTTTGGCATTTATGCTTGTAGTCCTGAGGACTCATCCTTTACCGCTACCTTTACTGATATGGCCTTATTACCTTGTCAGTGGCAAGCTCATGTTGGTCAAGCTCCCGATGAGTAATAGAATTTAACTGCCTTTGGGCAGTTATTTTTTTATATTGACAAGAGTACGAAAGTGAACTATAATTAAAGTACGAAAATGAATTATAGAAAGGTAGAAATAATATGGATGCTAAAGCTTTCTTCTATCATTTAGGTAGACAAATTTATCATTTAGATGCCATTTATGCTAAATATGCGAAAAAAAGTCAGGTGGCCCCAACACTTTTATGGATTTTATATGCCCTAAATGATGGTAATATTCATACCCAAAGAGAAATATGTCAAGATTGGGACTTGCCTAAAAGTACGGTTAATACCATCATAATGGATCTTAAAGCTAAAGGCTATATTACTTTAGAGCCCATCAAAGGTCAAAGACGAGAAATGACTATTGAAATTACTCCAAGTGGTAAATCTTACGCTGAGAGTTTACTAACAGAAGTTTATAGCACGGAGGCTAAGGCTTTTACCAAATTAACGGATGAAGATATAAAGATTATTGAGACATTAGAGAAACTTAATAATAATTTAAAAGAATTGGGTGAATAAATGAAGAAAATAAGTTTATTATTACTCTTAGGCTTATTTATTTTCTTAGTAGGCTGTAAGTCTTCGACTATTGATGAAGTAAATCCTAGTGAAAACATAACTAATAATTCTTCCTCTAATCAAGATGATATTTCAGGTTCTAGGATAGCTGTAATCTATTTTTCAGCTACGGGTAATACCCAAAGAGTAGCTGAAGTAATTGCTGAAGTGACAGGTGGAGAATTGTTAGAAATAATTCCAAGTGAACCATATACTAGTGCGGATTTAAATTATACAGATAATAGTTGTCGAGCTAATCAAGAACAAAATAATCCAAATGCTAGACCAGGTATAAGTAATACCTTTGTTTTAGATAACTATGATAACATTTTCTAGGCTATCCCATTTGGTGGGGAACACTACCGAAAATAATTTATACCCTTTGTGATACTTATGATTTAAGTGGTAAAACGCTAATTCCTTTTGCAACCTCTGGTGGTAGTGGAATTAGTTCTAGTGAAAATGTTCTACACAATTTAGAACCAGCGGCTAGCTGGCAAAGTGGACGTAGATTTAGTAGTAGTGTTAATGCAATGACAATTAGTAGTTGGTTAACTGAATTAAATATCGAGGTGAGAAAATGAAAAATAATATTTTAGTCGCTTATTTTAGTGCCACTGGCACAACAGCTAGAGTGGCTAAAAAAATAGCTGAGGTTGTAAATGGTGACCTATTTGCCATTATACCAGTAAAAAGTTATACAGAGGCTGATTTAGATTGGCATAATCAAGCATCTAGAAGTAGTAGAGAAATGCAGGATAAAAAATCTCGTCCGGCCATTGCCAATCAAGTATCTAATATGGTAGCTTATGACCAAATTTTCTTAGGATTTCCTATTTGGTGGTATCAGGCACCAACTATCATTAATACTTTTTTTAGAAAGCTATGATTTAAAAAATAAAATAATTATACCTTTTGCAACCTCTGGTGGTAGTGGGATGGGGAAAACTAATGATTATTTAAAGGTATCATGCCCACAGGCTCTATTGAAGGAAGGAGCTCGACTAAAAGCTAACATCAGTGAATTAGAAATTAGAGAATGGTTAGCCAGTTTAAAGTAAAGGAAGGTCTAAAATATGGCAGTAAAACAAACCGCAGGACGGAATCAATTAGGGCAATTTGCCCCTAAATTTGCAGAATTAAATGATGATATTTTGTTTGGTGAGATTTGGTCAAGAGAGGATAAATTATCCTTACGTGACCGCTCCTTAGTAACAATTTGTATTTTTATGGGTAAAGGATTGGTTGATAGTTCCTTAAAATATCATTTGATTAATGCTCGTAAAAATGGAATTACAAAAACGGAAATGGCTGAAATTATTACGCATGCAGCCTTTTACGCTGGCTGGCCTAACGCTTGGGCAGTGTTTAACCTAGCCAAAGAAGTGTATGCGGACGATATAGAAGAAAATCATGGTGGTTTCTTTGGGCAGGGTGCTTTAAATACCGCTTATGCTCAATATTTTATTGGTAACTTTTATTTAAAACCCCTAGCTAAAGTTGGCGCCGTTTCTTTAGCCAATGTAACGTTTGAACCAGGTTGCCGGAATAATTGGCATATCCATAAAGCTAGTCAAAATGGTGGTCAAATTTTAATTGTCGTTGAAGGTGAAGGTTGGTATCAAGAGGAAGGTAAACCAGCGCAAAAGCTTAAGGTGGGCGATATTGTTAATATTCCAGCTAATGTTAAACATTGGCATGGGGCTACTAAGGATAGCTGGTTTAGTCATATTGCGGTAGAGGTTCCTGGTGAAGATGCTAGTAATGTTTGGTTAGAACCAGTCACAGATGATATTTATTTAAACCTTTAGGAGAAATTATGGAAGAATTAAAATTGACAAAAGAATGGGACAAAACCTTTCCTTTAAGTTCCAAAGTTAATCACCAAAAAGTTTCATTTTATAATCGCTATGGTATCACATTAGCAGCAGACCTTTATATGCCTAAAGGAAAACCAGCCAAATTACCAGCTCTAGCAGTATGTGGTCCCTTTGGCGCAGTTAAGGAACAGGCTTCAGGCTTATATGCTCAAATTATGGCTGAACAAGGCTTTTTAACGATTGCTTTTGACCCATCATTCACTGGAGAAAGTGGGGGTTTTCCGCGCAACGTAGCTTCACCAGACATTAATACAGAAGACTTTCAAGCTGCGGTTGATTATTTAGTTACTAGAGATGATATAGATCCGGAAAAAATTGGTATTATTGGCATTTGTGGTTGGGCTGGTATGGCCATTAATGCTGCCGCTATTGACACCCGTATTAAGGCTACTGTTGCTTCAACTATGTATGATATGTCTAGAGTAATTGCTAATGGTTATTTTGACAGTGAGGATAGTCAAAAAGCTAGACAGGAAAAAAGAAGAGCTCTTAATAACCAAAGAACTCTTGATTATAAGAATAAAAGCTATCAACTAGCTGGTGGGGTTATTGATCCTCTTCCAGCTGATGCTCCGTTTTATGTTAAGGATTATTATGACTATTATAAAACGGCACGCGGTTATCATGCTCGTTCTTTAAATTCTAATCAAGGTTGGAATGTAACCTCAGCTTTGTCCTTCCTTAATATGCCAATCTTATCCTACGCTAGTGAAATAGAAAGTGCAGTCCTATTAATCCATGGTACTAAAGCCCACTCTTGTTATTTTAGCAAGGATGCTTATAAAAAATTAAAAGGTGATAACAAAGAGCTATTATTGATTGAAGGGGCTGTTCATACCGACTTATATGATAAAGTAGATGTTATTCCTTTTGCTAAAATAACAGATTTTTTCCGGAAGAACCTAAACTTATGAGCATTGTAATGAATTTATTTTATACCGGACCTGAGGGACAAGCAAAAGAATTTGCCAAGGAAATGGTTGCTAGTGGTTTAGTTGCTCAAATTAGACACTTAGAAGGGAATTTGGGCTATGATTACTATCTTTCTTTAGAAAATCCTAATACCATCCTTTTAATTGATAAATGGGCTAATCAAGCAGCACTAGATAGACATCATGCTCTCAATATGGCTAGAATTAGTGAATTGCGTGAAAAATATCATTTAACGGTAACAGCTTGTCGTTATGAAGAAAAGACAGTCCCAGCTAAAGATAGTAAATATTTAAAAGAGTCTTAAGAATTTTTTAAGACTTTTTGTTTTTAGGATTGCATTCTTATATATTAATCGCTAAACTATAGATTAGAATTTGAGGTGCATAAAATGTATTATTTAGCCTATGGCTCTAATCTAAATATATTAGATATGCAAAAGCGTTGTCCCAGTGCTAAAATCGTGGGACATTGTTTTTTAAAAAACTATGAACTAGCCTATTGGCATTATTTAACCATTATTCCTAAACCGGGGAAGGTAGTACCTTTAGGGGTTTGGGAAATTAATGAAGTAGATCTTCCGAACTTAGATTATTATGAAGCTTACCCTGAACTTTATTACAAAAAGGAATTAAAGGTTAAGGTTAATCAAACAAAGTTAACTGCATTAATTTATATTATGCAGGAAACGAGAATTAATGAATTACCAACTAAAGATTATGTTTCCTGTTGTTTAAAGGGCTATAATGATTTTGCCTTTAATACTAAATATTTAGATGAGGCTTTAGCTAAATGTCTCTTAGAAAATGGAAGGGAAAAATTATGATTACTTATAAGATTTATGATAAGCTACCTGAAGAGGCCAAACAAATAAGAATTGATGTTTTTATGACAGAACAGGGTTTTAAAGAAGAATTTGACGCAATTGATGAAAAAGCGCACTATATTGTTGTTTTTGTTGATGGTACTGCCTGTGCTACAGCTAGATTTTATCCACTAGATGCTACCTGCTATCAAATTGGTCGGATTGCTGTTTTAAAGGAATATCGGCAACAAAAAATAGGCTCCTTTATGTTAAATGAAGTATTTAAACTTTTGCAAGCTGAAGGTGTAAAAAATATAAGAGTAGGAGCCCAAATGCGCACTTTAAACTTTTACTTAAGCTTAGGGTTTAAGGAAACTGAAGAGACTTATTACGATGAAAATGTCTTACATATTTATCTAGAAAAGAGCGTATAAAAAGGAGTCCTAGGACTCCTTTTTGGGTCTACCAGAGCTGTCGTAGTTATCAGCAGTACTGGTTTTATTTGGATCAATATACATTAATTTAGCTATGAATTTACTAAATTTAGAGCTTTCTTTAGCAACCGCCGCCTTTGCATTATCATATTTTTCTTTAACACTATCAGGAATGCGACTAGCTAATTTAGCCTTATTTTCTAATAGTTTAGCCTTTTGTTTAGCTCGGTAAGTTTCATAATGCTTTAAGCCTTCGGATTCTTTAGCCATCTTAACTAGTTTATTAAATACGCCTAATGAAATGACTAAATCAATTAGGAAAATACCATAAATAATACCTAAATCAAAAATTAAGAAGACATTGACAACTTGACCTGAAGAGCCACCCTCAAATAGTAGATCAAACATCTTTCTAAACATAACGTAGACATAAGGATTCAAACCATAGTAAAAAACTAAATCAACAATTAACCAAATAATAGAAAATTGTGGACAAATAACACCTAAAATATTGCCCTTCATATTAGTATAATCCCAAAGTCTAACCTTAAACCCTCGCACAAAGATAACGCCAGCAATAAATTCTAGTAATACGAGACAAACCCAAATAATGGCAATAGGAATTAAATCGTAGACTGTTGGTCCTGAGGCTACTTTGTTGCCGAAAAGATTACCTAGTGGGTTATAAAGAGGCATTGAGCTTGGAAATAAATTGATGATTAAGGCACAAATGCCAAACATTACGACTAGTCCAGAACCATAAAGAGGTAGCCATGGACCATGCATAAAACCCGGATTTACCCATTTTTTAGCTGAAACAAAACGTCTAAAAAGAGTTTCACTTAAATAACCTATCATGCAACCAAATAAAAACATGAATAAGATAACAATAATGTACTCACTAACGATATGGTTAGAGGTAGCTAAAAAGATATTTCTCACAATTACTCCTCCGTTTTTCTATATTATAGCATTTATAGCTGTATTTTTGTAAAAAATATTAGATTATTTTTTTAATTATTAACTAAATTATCTTTATTTATTGAATTTTCCTAAATTTAGTGGTATTTGTTATTATGATTAATGATTAAGTTATCGAGGTTTAGCAATGACAGAAAAAGAACGTATGTTAGAGGGATTACTTTATCGAGCTAGCGATAAAGAATTACAACAAATGCATAAAGAGGCTCAGGAAAGACTAGTATATTTCAATAATCCCGAAAATTATAATAAGCGTCTGCTAATTTTACCAGAACTATTGGCTAAAGTTGGGACAAACTGTTATATTGAGCCGCCACTGCGCATGGATTATGGTATTAATACCTATATAGGTGATAACTTTTATGCTAATTTTGATTTAATTATTTTAGATGTAGCACGAGTTTATATTGGTTCTAATGTTTTTATTGGTCCGCGAGTTAGTCTTTTGACCGCTGGCCATCCATCAACTAGCAAAGCCAGAAACACAGGCTTAGAGTTTGGCAAAGAGATTCATATTGGCTCTAATGTTTGGTTAGGTGGTAATGTAGTTGTTAATCCTGGCGTTACCATTGGGGATAATGTGGTAATTGGTTCGGGTTCGGTTGTTACTAAAGATATTCCCAGTAACGTTATAGCTGTTGGTAATCCTTGTCATGTTTTGCGACCTTTAACTACAGCTGATGAAAACTATTGGAACAATTTAGTTCAAGAATATATAGCAAAAAGGGAGTGATTTAAATGTTAGTTTTAGCTTTTACAGGAGCAGGTATTTCCAAACAAAGTGGTATTTCTACCTTTATGGAAAGACCAGACGTGCGAGAAAAATTGTTTAGGGATTATGCTAATGCTCACCCACAGGAATATAATAAAGTTATTAAGGAACTAAAAGATAGTATGAAGGATGCCTTACCTAATGATGCTCATTATGCTTTAAAGGAGTACCGGGTACCTATTATTACTATGAATATTGATGGTCTTCATGAAAAAGCCGGTAGTGAAGTATTAGCTTTGCATGGAACGCTACCTAACGATGATGAGCTTGATAAAGCATATTTACTTTATAACAAACCTGTTTTATATGGTGATCCAGCTCCAAATTATGAAAAGGCTTATCGGATTGTGGCTAGATTACAGCCTGGCGATGTGTTTTTAGTTATAGGTTGTTCTTATCATACGGCTATTGCTTGTGCCCTTCGCGATTTAGCGAGAAGTAGAGGTGCTAAAGTAATAGAAATTAATGATGATGCTGCTCATAAAGTAAGAAAGGTTTTAGAAGAAATTTATCAGCCTAGAGAACATGGCTACGATGACTGAAAATTAAATAAAAAGGGAGAGTAAAAAATGCGAAGAATTATTGCAATTAACGAATTTAAATGTGATGGCTGTGGCTTGTTTGTAAGGCCCGTGATAAAGGACTTATCGGTATGGTTGGCGGAAAAGCTAAATAATTATGTGAAGATAGTTGTGATAGTTCGGGCAATTGCCTAGCTAGTTGTCCGCAAAAGGCTTTACATTTTTCAATTGTTGATGTGGATAAAAGTTTTAAATTTAAAGAGGCCAGCTCCTTTTTGAACTGGCCTTGTCAATTGAAATTGGTCCCTTATAATGCTCATTTTTAAAGGTGGATGAATTAGTTTTAGTAGCAAGCTGTGTTCCTTTTGTTTATAAGAGAATGCATGATGATTTCTTAGAAAATAAAACTTTTCTCGTTTTTTGTCCGAAAACAACAACTGATTATTCTAGTAAGCTTTTAGATATTTTAATCTTTAATTTAATTAAAAGAATAACCATTTTAAAACTAGATGCTCCTTGTTGTGATGGATTAGTAGAATTAGTTAATAAAGCTCTTAATCTTAGTAATGGTAAAATTAGTGTGGAGGTTAAGACTATTAATATCAGTAATACCGGAGAAATTTTATAAGGCTTTTTTGCCTTCAATAACTTGAAAAGTTACACGCTCAGTTTTAAAATAGTTGACAACTCCCACCTCAATGCGATCTTTATAGCTCGTATTAGCTGATAAATTAGATTTAGTTATAATAAATTGATCAATAACTGTATTATCATTATCATAAATAGTAAGTTGATATTTGACATATTCGACATTTACATTTGGTGTAATTGTATAGTAAATGCTAATGATTGTAACCTCTTCAGGATTCAATTCAAAGGTAAAATTGCTATTGTTTAGACTGGTGTCTATTTCCGTTGTATCATTATCGATAATAATAGGTTTCTTATTATTATGGTTGGTAGTGGCTATAATAGCAATAACAGCCGTAATAACAATAGCTAGGCAAACTAGTAGGATAAATAGTGCTAGAAGAGGAGTTTTTTTGTTTTTATCTAATATAGCACTTTGGTTAGGAATACCACTATTTGAAGTTTCGGTAGTAGTGGTATTTTTATGTTCATTACTAGTTTTAAATTTTGAAAAAAAGATAGATACTAATATTACTATTACGCCGATAACTAAAGGTCAAAAGGAAAGCGTTGTATAGTTCTTTCCATTAGCAATTTGCGTATAGATTGCTAGAATTAGGGCATCATCCTTATTTGCAAGTCCGTAAAAATTGTCACTAATAGTTTCAAAAGAAATAAAACAGGAATTACCAATTTCTAATATTTTTAAATTTTTAATGGTAAATATATCCCACTCAACATTATTTATGCTACTTGCAAAACCATAATTCATAGAAAAAAGACCATAAACCATTAGTAAAACGAAAATCGTTATTACAATTATGATAGTTTTAATTAGTATGCGCATAATTTTACCCACCTTCTCTTATACTAGTATAATATTAAGTAAAATTATTTAATTCAATATTTTATTTAAAGCCTCTTGTTCAAATTGAGTTTTATAAAGCTCAAAGTAATAGCCTTTTTTAAGAAGAAGCTCGTGATGTTTACCACTTTCAACAATTTGACCATTTTGCATAACTAAAATTAAATCAGCATTAACAACAGTTGATAAACGGTGGGCAATCATGAAACTAGTTCTTCCCTTTAAAGCTACATTAATAGCATTTTGAATTAGGGTTTCGGTTTTAGTATCAATAGAAGAAGTAGCTTCATCTAAGATGAGAATCCGTGGATTTCTAATTAGAGCTCTAGCAAAGCTAATTAGCTGTTTTTCACCAAGAGATAATTTAGAACCACTTTCCCCAATGAAAGTGTCATATTTTTGTTCTAGTTTTTCAATAAATTCATCGGCATGAACAAGCCTACAAGCGGCTTTGACCTCCTCTAGACTAGCACCAAGTTTTCCATAAGCTACATTGTCATAAATGGTTCCGCTAAATAGTTGAGGTGTTTGTAAAACATAGCCTAGATTATCGTGAAGCCAAGTGATAGAACGTTCTTTATAATTTCTACCATCGATTAAGATTTCTCCGCTAGTTGGTTCATAAAAACGACAAATTAGATTAACGATAGTGGATTTACCAGAACCTGTATGACCAACTAAAGCCACATTAGAACCAGCCTTAATATTAAGATTAAAGTGATTTAAGACTTGTTCACCAGTTTTATATTTGAAGGAAACATCCTTAAAAGTAACATCACCAATTAGAGGTTCAAAGTTTTCCCGTTTAGGAGCAAAAACAGTCCCATATTTAGCAATAACTTCAGGAGTATCTTTAATTTCAGGTACTTCCTCAATTAAAGATACAATTCTTTCAGCTGAGGCTTGAGCTTGCTGGAAATCACCTAAAACTCGAGAAATGGAAATGACCGGATCAAAGAATTTAATAGTGTAATCAATAAATAAATACAGTTCAGAAATTAAAAGTAGATGGCCTAAAACCATTATGCCTCCAGTATAAAGGGTTAAGCCAACTCCGATGTAGCCAATTATAAAAATTACAGGTCCAAATAAAGCACTAAAGGTAGCAGCTCTTAGAGCTGATTTTTTATATTTATTGGCTTTTTGTTCAAAAGAAGTTTTAACTTTATCTTCAACGACTAGACTTTTTATAGTTTTAGCTCCTAAAAAGCCCTCATTATAAGCTCCGGTAATTTCTGAATTAATTTTTCTTGCCGCCCGGTAGTGTTTGAGAATAACTTTTCGCATAAAAATGGAAAAAATAAGTAAAATAGGTAAAATGCATAAGACAATAATTGATAGCTTAATATTTTTAATTAAGAGAATAATAAGTATACCAACCATAGTCAAAAAGCCCCAGAAGAAATCAATAAAGCCCCAAGATAAAATCATAGATAGCTTGCGGGAATCAGAAGTGACCCTGGCCATAATCCAGCCCTGAGGAGTCACATCAAAATAACTAAAAGGGAGCTCTTGTAATTTTTTAAAGCTTTCTTCCCGTAAGACATAGGCCACGCGAATTTCCATTTTATTAGCCGCTAGAATAAAGGCAGAAACAATTAGACCATAAAGTAAGGCAAAAACAAAATAGAAGGCAATAAAGGCTACAGCGTTAGTAAAATCTTTCTTTTCGATAAAGTATTCAATGGCATATTGGTTTAATAAAGGGTAGGTCAAGTCGCAGGTTGCTAATAGTAAAACGGAAATAACTAAAAGAATGGCTTCACTTTTTTTCTGCAAAACAATACTAAAGATTTTACGCCAAGGTTTAACTGAACCTTTGGCATAATTGGTATCTTCAAATTCATCAAACATCTTATTCACCATCCTTTAATATATCATTAAATTCTGTTTCTAAATCACCTTGAATTTTCCATAATTCTTGGTAAAGACCAGGTTTGTTAACGAGCTCCTTATGAGTAGAAAAAGCCTCTATTTCACCATTATTTAAAACTAATATTTTATCAGCTTCTTTAGCTGTTGTAATACGATGGGTGATAATTATTTTAGTTTGACCTTTGTTAGCTAAAGCTTTTCTAATTAAATAATCAGTTTTCGTATCAAGGGCAGATAAGGAGTCATCAAAGATAATAATTGGCGCAGGGGAAATGAGCATTCTAGCAATGGCAATTCTTTGTTTTTGACCACCAGAAAGTGTTGTTCCTTTTTCGCCGACTAGTGTTTTATAGCCATTTTCAAAATGCATGATTTCTTCATCAACATAAGCTAGTCGAGCGGCTCCTTTAATCTCATCAAAAGAGGCATTGTCATTGGTAATAGCAATGTTGTCATACACGGTTTTAGAAAAGAGGAAGGGATCTTGTAAGACCATTTTTACATTTTGTCTTAAATAGTGTTTTTCAATATCTTTGATATTAGTATCATTTAGATAGATGTTGCCACCAGTTACCTCTAAAAAGCGACTTAAAAGATTACAAATTGTCGTTTTTCCACAACCAGTTTTACCGACAATGGCAATGGTTTGTCCGGCTTCAACCCGAAAGGATATATTTTTTAACAGCTCTTTATTACTATCAGGGAAATGAAAAGAAACATCAGCAAAGGTAATTTGACCAGTAATAACAGGCTTTTGGTCACCATTAGTACTAAACTCGCTCTTTTCCTCAAGAACATGTTGAATTCTGTTAGCTGCAACTAAAGCTTTACCATAATTTGAGATAATTCGACCTAAACCTCTAATTGGCCAAATTACCATGCCTAATAGTAACAAACAGGCTGTAATATCAGAGGCTGTAACTAAGTTCTTATAGGCTAAGTAAATAGCCACTGCAATTGTTAGAGCATACTGAAAAGTGGAAACGAAATCCGAAAAACCCCAGAAGAAAGGCTCTCTAATATAGAGATGGTGGAGTTTTTTATAGTAATTTTGATTGGCTTTTTGCATTTTATCTAGTTCATATTTTTCATTAGCAAAGGCCTTAACAACCCGGGCTCCATTAATATTTTCCTGAATTACAGTTGTCATTTTTGCTTCTTCATTTTCAATATCAGTATAAGTTTTATTAAGGTATTTAAACCAAATAATACTAGAAATACCTAAAAGGGGAAGGGAAAGAAGACTAATACCCATTAAAACTAAATTAATTTTCCCTACTTGGTAAGAACCAATCGCAATGGTAATAAAGATAGAGATTAATTCGGGAAATTGGGAACAAATGAAGGAAGAGGCCGTATCAACATCAGAAGTAGAACGTTGAATCAAATCACCAATGTCGGAATTATTATGATAGCTATAGGATAAATCAATAATATGATTATAAAGTTTAGTACGCATATCATAACCAATTAATTCAGTTCCCCGTGCTCTTAAATATCCATCTAAAAAACGCAAGAAAGATCTTAGTAGTTGAAGTAGTATCATTGTTATACCGACTACTAATACTATTGTTAGTGGTTCTTTAAAGTAATTAAAGAAGTTAAGTAAGAAACGAGGAAGATTAACTTCACTATTTTCATTACCTAAAACGGCAAAAGCATATTCGACAAATAAAGCAATGTAAGAATATAGCCATTGCAAAATAAAATTAAGTGCGATAATAATAAGGACAATGTAAAGATATTTTTTTGACCATTGCCACAAATTTTTACTTTTTTTCATAAATAATCCTCCGAAAAAAAAGAAACCTTAAAAAGGTTTCTAAACTGGTATATAATCAGTATCTTTTTCGACACTCATAACGATTGAAGTTTCAACGTTACTTACATTATCAATGGAAGTTAATTTGTTTAGGACAAAGTTGCGATAATCTTCTAAATCTTTAGCAATTATTTTCATTAAAAAGGCTCCACCACCAGTAATCATATAACACTGAAGGACTTGTTCATATTTTAATGATTTGTCTAAAAAGTCTTGGATAGAAGCACGATTAATTGTTTTTAGTTCAACTCGTAAAAACGCCATAATTTCATAGCCTAATTTCTTTTCGTTTAGGATAGAAACTGTCCGTTTAATTAGCCCCATTTTAATTAAACCTTTTACTCGTAGTAAACAAGAAGAAGGCGCAAGATTAATTCGGCGTGCTAAGGCCTTATTAGATATAGTAGCATCTTCTTGTAATATTCTTATTATTTCTTTATCATAATCATCTAGTTTTGGAATGTCATTCATTATCCTCACCCACTTTCAACTTGCATATTATAACAAAATCAAAAATTCTTAGCAATTAAATTTTGAGAAAGCTTGAAAATTTCACTTTATTTGGTGCTAATTGGCGTAATAAAGGAATAAAAGTCTCATCTTTTCTAATACTAATTATTTGAGTTATTGGTAGATTTGTCTTTAAGTAAAGGGCTAAAATCTCTTTAATTTTAGGGTCATCGATACTTAAAAAGTAAAAACAACCAATAATTTTATTAGTAAACTGATTACGGATAATAATTAAACGTCTCTTATTATAGCTAATTAGATCAATAGATAAACGTAATTGTTTAAACTCAGCAATTGTCTCTTTATAATCAGTTTCTCTAATATCAGTATAATCAGTTTGTAGAAGATTTTCTAATTTGTTATAAATATTATTAACATTTCGATCACTAATAGAAATATTGCTTATAGAAAGTATATCACAAATTTTCTCGCGTGAATAGCCTAATTTTTTATAATAATAAATAATTAAACAAATTTTCGTTGAATAGTGGATACCTTTAAAAGCAAATTTAGTTGCTGTCTGAGAAACATAGATATGGTCATGGCAACATGGACAAATATAACCTAGGTTTTTTATATAAAATTGTTTTCCTTGTGTAAAAGTTATCTGTTTAGCACTTGTGGAATGACAATATTCAAGTTTATGACCACATTTAGGACAACAGGTAATTTCTGGTTTATAATTTCTGTGAATTATATCCACTTTATTCCTCCAAGAAATTAATTATTTTCCTTTAAGCCTAAGAAAACTTCGCGCATTCTTGTAACGTAAGGACTAAATTCTGCATTAGGAGTAATGGCGTTAGGCTCAATTAATAATTTAGCCTCATCATCATAATAGAAAGCTTCATAGTAGATATTTTTACCTTGGAAGGAAAAATCAGGCAAATTAGCTAAAGCCTTGTCGTTATATTGTATGAAAACCTCTTGACCAACAAAACGCGTACAATCCTTTAATGCTTTATTAGGGGAACTCTTAGTTTGATTATTATTTTCAGGTGTTAGATAAGCTTCAATATCAGTAATGACAATAATTTTATAAGCTGTTTTATCCTCAACTTTTAAATAGATATTACCATAACGAACCTTATTTTCTTTAAAGCCTTGAGCTATTAAATTATCTAAAAAGTGTTCAGGGTTAAAACTAAAGGACTTAGAGGGATACTTTTTGGGCTTTGGTTTGTATCTAAAAGTAGCACTGATAGCAGCTTGAAGAGTAAAAGTCATAACCAAAAAATCAATGACTAATAAGACAATAATAAGAGTTTTTTTTTTTTTTTTTAGATAGATAAAAATTAAAGATATCGCAATTTCTAAGGTGATTGCGACAATTAGCCATAAAACTAGTTTATTTGGTTTTTTCATCATATTAGTAATCCTCCTTATCATGGCAAGCTAAATCAAAAAATGCCATAGTTCGATAATATTTCATCAAATTAAAATCAAATTCAGGTAAAACATTGTAATAGTCAAAAACAACCTCTTCTCGGTTATATATTAAAACCTGTTGGTAACCTTTTTTGGTTAAGAAGGTGTTAGCCCTAGCAAATTCTCTTGTACGTAAGGTATTTTCTTCTATTAAATAAATATTCATACTATGATTTAAATTAGCTTCTTCAGCAGTTAAAAGATTATTATCGTGTAAATATTTATTAGTTGTTTTAGCTAAATCAAAATGGGAAAAGTTATAAATAATAACGACCTTAAATAAATAATCATGATAAACTCTAACCTTTAATATTAAATCCGGGGTTTCATAGATAGTCCGGTACTTGACATAGACTAATTGATCATTAAGATATTCGATAGGCTTAGCATCAAGAAAGCCGGCTCTTTTTAAGCTGTCAGTAGTTTCCTTTTTTTTAAAAAACATTGGGACCTCCTTAGTTTGTAAAAATCCAAAATTTCCTGTCTTTTTATTATACCATAATTGTGTTATAATTGTATCAAGTTTTTAAAAGGAGGCAATTAAAATGATTATTGAACCTAAAAAAATTACAAAAACTGCGAAAATAACTCTTGTTGCCCCAAGCTTTGGTTGTACTACCGAGCCTTATTTGACACGATTAAATGAGGCCATTAAAATATTTAAAGAGTTGGGTTTTCAAGTAGTTGAGGGCGAAAATATCTTTAAGGAGGATGGGATTGCCTCATCTAATACACCAGAAGAACGAGCTAAAGAGTTTATGAAGGCTTATGATAGTGATACAGATGTCATCATGTCTGTTGGCGGTGGGGAATTGATGTGTGAAATTTTGCCATACATTGATTTTAAAAAGATTAAACGGCAAAAACCAAAATGGTTTGTTGGTTTTTCCGATAATACTAATTTAACCTTTACTTTGACAACTATTTGTAATTTGGTAACTATTTATGGTCCTTGTGCGACTAAATTTTATCTTTATCCTTTTAAATTTGATGCTAAAGATACATTAGGTTTGTTAGAAGGTAAAAGAATTTTAAGAGGATATCCACGTTATGAATTAACTAGCTTGGCAACTCCGGAAAAGCCATTAGCTAAGCTAAATTTAACCGAAAGAAAAATCATTAAGCCTTTTAATTATAAAGAGCCAATTTATGGTACTATGCTAGGTGGATGTCTAGATTGCTTAATTAATTTATGTGGCACGAAATACGATAATGTTGCTAACTTTATTAGCAAACATACAGGCATTATTTGGTATTTAGAGGCCTGCGATTTATCACCACTTGGTATAAGAAGAGCCTTATTTCAGTTAAAGGAAGCTGGTTGGTTTAAAAAGGTAAAGGGCTTCTTAATTGGTAGACCATTATGTGGTGATGCAGAGACCTTTGGTGTTGATAAATATACCGCAGTTATTGATGTTTTACAGGAATTCAATGTTCCAATTTTAATGGATGTTGATTTGGGCCATTTAGCTCCATCTATGCCAATTAAAAATGGTGCTAAGGCAGTAGTTAGCTATGTTGATGGCAATATAAAAATGGAATATTTAAAGAAATATAGACCACGCTAGTCTATATTTTTCTGTGGGTATGGCGGAATTGGTAGACGCGCTGTCTTCAGACGGCAGTGATATTTTCGTGCGAGTTCAAATCTCACTACCCACACCAAATGAAGAAGGATAGGGAGTGTGAAATAATTCGAATTTTATCGGATTAATTTCCACTCCCATTTTTAGTCAATAAAAAAGAAGCCCGATGGCTTCTTAATAATTTCCAATAATTCGTAGATTTAAGGAATCTTGTTTAATTTTCGTTAAAGCTAAAATAACATTAGGATCTTTAATATGACCTAAGAAATCAAGATAGAAATAGTACTCAAATGGTCTACTTTTAATTGGTCTTGATTCAATACGGGTCATATTTAGGTTATAGTCCTTGATGTTTTTTAAAATTTGAAATAGTGTACCAGCCTCATGCTTTAGATTAAAGATAATACTAATTTGCTTAGCTTCAGGTCTAATTTCTAAGTGTTTACTAACAACGACAAATCTAGTGGTATTAGTACTAGCTTCATTAATATCTGGAACTATTATAGCTAAATCGTAGAGTTTGGCACAGCTTTTAGAGCTTATTGAACCACAGCTAGGATCTTTTAAATCTTTAATATATTTTGCACTAGTAGCAGTATTAGAATAAAACTCATACTTAATATTATGACTTTCTAAAAAGCTTTTAGTTTGAAAAATAGCTTGTGGATGTGAATAAACCTTTTTAATATCTTTCAGCGTTGCTCCTTTTAAACCTAATAAATTTTGACTCACCTTTAGGTTTAAATCAGAAACAATATAAAAACCATATTCTCTAATTAAGTCATAATTATCATTAATAGAACCTGTTGAACTATTTTCAATTGGTAAGACACCATAGGTTATTTCATCGTTTTTTATAGCCTCAAAAACATCTTTAAATGTAGGATAGTTCTTATATTCTGCCAAAGGAAATAATTGAGTACTAGCCTCATAAGCAAAGGCTCCTATTACTCCCATATAACCGATAATTTTTTTTTGTGGCTCTTGATAAATCTTTAGAGGTAATTCCTGTAAATTGGCATCATTTTGATATTCCTTAACAATATCAAGGGTACTTTTTTCAAAGTTTGTTAAGTAATTAGTAATAGGTAAATCTAGCTTTAAATCGTTTAAGAGCTCCGTAAAAAGCTTGGTTAAAGTAGAGACTTTATTATTCATATTTTTTGCCAAAAATATCTGCTAATTTTTTAACATCCTTTAAGAGACTATCATATTTATCAGGGCGAAGTGATTGTGGTCCATCGGATAAAGCCTTTTCTGGGTCATTATGAACTTCAATCATTAAGCCATCACAACCTGCTGCAATACTTGCCTTAGCCATTGGATCAACTAGCCACCATTTACCACCAGCATGACTTGGGTCAATGATAATAGGTAGGTGGGTAATACGTTTTAAAACCGGAATAGCTTGTAAATCAAGAGTATTACGCGTGTAAGTTTCAAAGGTTCTAATACCACGTTCACAAAGAATAACATTTGGATTACCATTAGCCATAATGTATTCGGCTGCCATAATCCATTCCTCGTAAGTAGAAGCTAGACCTCTTTTTAACATAACGGGTTTTTTAACTTCACGTCCGACCTTCTTTAGTAAAGAATAGTTTTGCATGTTTCTTGTACCAATTTGCACTAAGTCAACCTTTTCATTAAATAATGGTATATATTCAGCATCCATTAATTCGGTACAAATAGGTAAACCAGTAGCCTTTTTAGCTTCTAATAATAAATCAAGTGCATTTTCGCCCATACCCTGGAAAGAATAAGGACTAGTACGTGGTTTAAAAGCCCCACCTCTTAAAATGTTAGCTCCACTTTGTTTAACACTTTTAGCTACTTCAATGATTTGTTCTTTGCTTTCAACAGAACAAGGTCCAGCGATTAATCCTAGATGACCTCCACCAATTTTAACTCCAGCGACATCAACAATCGTGTCTTCAGGATGGAAAGCTCGGTTAGCTAATTTATAAGGCTCACTAACTCGCATTACATGGTCAACCGCTTCATCAACCTCAATAGTTTTTGGATCAACAATAGTAGTATCACCAATTAAACCAATAATAGTTTGGTCAGTACCTACTACGACACTCGTTCTTAACCCTAATTTTTCAATTTGTTTTGTTAGTCTTTCAACATCATTCTTTTGCGCTGTTGGTTTCAATACAACAATCATAAATTACACCTCTTTCATAAAATAAAAAAAGTCTCTTGCCGCAAAAAGGGCGAGAGACGCGTTACCACCTTTATTCACTTATAAGTCACCTTATAAGCCTCATCAAGTACTAAATAATACTCTAATGCTGTAACGGGCATTCCCGATATAACCTACTCAATTCAGTTAATCACTCCAAGATGAATTCGTTACCTCTTAAAATCTCTATTGCACCAAACTAGAGCTCTCTTTGTTTTAAGTTAGATAACTACGTTTCTTTTCGTAATGCTTATTTATATGATAATGAATTTTATTTCGTTTGTCAATTAGTATTTTTTACGATAATAGAAGAAAGCAGAAAAATAAAGGATAATTATAATTCCTGTTTCAACTGCGAGGACAATGAAGATTAGTGGATCTAAAAATCCCGCACAAATTAAACCAATAGCATTAAGAAATAAAATGGTTTTAATAGTAATATTTTGAATTTTTGAACGAATGAAGATATTGCGTTCATCTTTAATTTTCGTATAAATTTTTAAAGAATAGTTTTCATTAGTAATGATTAAACAGTAGTTAACAATTTTTAGAATAATAGCTAATTCAAAAAGAGCAAAGGCCAAATAGCGTAATACTAAAAATTCATAACCAAATTGCTTTTTGATGAAAGCCTCGAGTGATGAAACAATGACAATAGGTAATAGGGTAGCTAAACACATAAGTATTAGCTTAATTTTAGTTACTTTTCTAAAATGTTCCATATTATTCATTTTCCTCCAAATAAAATAAGTCTTCGACATGGACATTAAATACTTTAGCCATCTTGAGGGCTAGTGGCAGGGAGGCAACATAGCGCCCCTGTTCAATAGATATGATAGTTTGTCTAGTGACACCTAAAGCTTTGGCTAGGGCTTCTTGGGTCATTCTAGCTTTTTTGCGATAAGAATATACTTTGTTATTCATAAAATACCTACAATTCTATTTGATTTATGATAGGTATTAAAGCAGTAGTAATCTCTTTAATAGTATCAGGTTCAAAAGGCGATTTTAAATTACATTCTTTAAGTAAACTTAAGAATGGTTTAGTACCACCTAAACTACAAAGCTTTAAATAGCGTTGCCAAGCATCTTGATGATTTTTTAAATCAGCTAGATAAAATTGGAAGGCACAAACTTGAGCAAGAGCGTAGTCGATATAATAAAGGGGACTGGTAAAGATATGACCTTGGCGATACCAGAAGGTGCCTGTCTTCGTAAAACTACACTCACCATAATCGCGCCATGGCAGATAAATTTTTTCTAAATTAAGCCACATTTGTTTTCTTTCTTCTGGGGTAGCCTCTGGTTTTTCATAAACTAGATGTTGAAAGTGATCTACTGTAATGGCATAAGGTAAGAAGGTAATAGCATCACGCATATGGGAGTGTTTATATTTCTTGGTATCGTTGCCAAAGAAAAGTTCTAACCAAGGATAGCTAAAAAACTCCATTGACATAGAATCTATTTCTGCTGCTTCCGTGGTTGGCCAAATTAAGTCAGGATTATCAATAAATTTATTAGCATAATAATCCTCAAAGGCATGACCTGCCTCATGAGTTAAGGTGTTGACATCATCACTAGTACCATTAAAATTGGCGAAGATGAAAGGAGCTTTATAAAGGGCAAACTCTGTACAATAACCACCAGACATTTTGCCAGGCTTTGTTTCTAAATCCATTAGGTCATTATCAATCATAAAGTTAAAGAATTCTTTGGTCTCATTAGACATTTCACTATACATGATTAAGGCTTTTTTGACCAGTTCATCTTTGTTGCCTTTTGGGGTAGGGTTACCATCTAGATAGCTTAAGGAAAAGTCATACATTTTAGGGTCAGTAATACCTAAATCCTTAGCTTGCATAGCATAAAATTTAGCAGCTAATGGAACGACATGCTCTTTAATTTGTTCACGATAAATAGCTACCATATTGGCATCATAATCGGTTCTTTTTAAACGTAAATAACCTAATTCTAAGTAGTTTTTAAAGCCAAGTAGTTTGGCCATTTGATCACGCACTTTAACTAATTTATCATAAATTTGACTAATATCCTTATCATTTTCTCTCATAAAATTATCGACTGCCATAGCGGCATTTCGACGAATGTTACGATCTAAATTTTGGCCGTATTTAGCCATTTGACTGAGGTTATTTATTTTATCATCGAAGGGAATTTTAGCTCCAGCAATTATCTTATCATACTCATTTTGTAGTCTTGATTCTTCAGTTAATAAATCCATGATTTTGCTATCAAAAATTTTAGCTTCAATTGTTAGTAGCTCTAAATAATAGGAGCCGTAGGTAGTTTTAAAAAAAGCAAGACAAGGATGAGTTAAAATGGTTTTATTAAACCGATTGGCAACCTCACTAATAAGGGGATAAATATCGTAGAGATTAGTTACTTCAAGATCATAGAACTTGTCATCTGTATTAATGGTATGCCTTACTTCAGCTAAAGACGCATTGGTCATAGCCTTGATATAATTAGCACGGTAATCATCAATAAGTTTTATTAAAAGAGAATGATCCTGATTACTAGCGATTTGATCAATTAAATTATTTTGTTCTTGTTGATATTTAGCAGTATCAATTCTTTGATAAGGCATAGCATTAAAATTCATAAAGACCTCCTATTTTATGGTATACAATATACCAATTGTTCCTTTGCCACAGTGTGATGAAATAACACAACCAGCACAGGTTGTATAAATGTTTATATTTGCCGGTAAAAATTTTTTGAGTTCGGTAACTAAGTAATTAGCATCCTCTGGGTTTAATGAATGAGTAACAAAAATATTTACAGGTTCCAATTTAGGTAAATCATTTTTAACCATGTTGAGTAAAACATTTAAGGCATTGAGCATTTTTCCTCTTGGTTTAGGTCCAACATTCATTTTACCATCTCTAACTTCAATAATAGGTTTAATTTTAAACATTTTACCAACTAAATTAGTAAGACCACTACAACGACCACCTTTATATAGGTAATCTAGGGTTGGAATAACAAACTGACTTCTAACCTTAGTCCGGTAGATATTTATATCACTAGTTATTTCAACTAAATCCTTACCTTCGTCAACAAGTTTAGCAATTCGAAGTAATATTAAACCAATGCCAGTTGAAAGATTCATGGAATCAATAACACTAATACGTTCAGGATCTAATTCCTCACTGGCTAAACGCGCATTGTTGCAAGTAGATGACATAGCCTTAGAAATACCAGTATAGATAATATCATAGCCCTGTTCTAAAAACTTTTGAAAGGTATCTAAAAAGGTTTGAAAGGGAATAGCAGCGGTCTTAGGTAGGCTTTTATATTCCTCAACCTTTTCGTACAATTCACTAGTTGTGATGTTTTTACCATCTAAGTAACTATCCTCCCCGAAATTGACAAAAAGCGGAATTACTTCAATCTGGTGTTTGGCCAATAACTCGGGACTTAAATCACAAGTTGAATCGGTAATAATTTTAATTTTTGGCATACTTTAACCTCCGTGCAATTATTCTATATTTTAAGAAAATTATACTATAAATCCCAAATTATGTAAACTTAGCAATCTAATTTAAAGACATATTTATCATTTTATTGTATAATATTTGGCAGGAGTTGATAAAATGCAACGCGCAATATTAGTAGGAATTAATTTAAAGGGTGAATTCTTTGATATTGATTATTCTTTACATGAACTAAAGGCTCTAGCTGAAACGTTAGATTATGAAATTGTTTATAACATTAGACAAACTAAAGATAAACCTGATCCAGCTACATTTATTGGTAAAGGTAAGGTTGAAGAATTAGGTGAACTTATTAAAAGATATCAAGCAGATATTATTATCTTTGATGATATTTTAACTCCTGCCCAAAATCGTAATTTAGAAACAATCTTACAAATTAAAGTTATTGATAGAACGTATCTAATTTTAGAAATATTTCAAAAACGTGCTCAAACCAAAGAGGCTAAATATGAAATTAATTTAGCTCGGTATCGTTATTTGCTATCACGAGTTGGTATGATGCGAGAAGAAGAATCACGTAGTGGTGGAGCTAGTGGTAGTTTAAGTAGTAAGGGTAGTGGTGAAACTCAACAGGAACTAGATAGACGTTATCTAGAAAATGAAATTGTAAAGCTTCAGGCTAATTTGCTAGATATTAGACAAAGGAAACTTAGCCAAATTGAAAGACGCAAGAAAAATAGTATTCCTATTGTTTCTTTAGTTGGTTATACGAATGCTGGTAAGAGTTCAACTATGAATTCATTAATTGAATATTTAGCTGCCGAAGATAACAAAAAGGTTTTAGAGAAGGATTGCTTATTTGCTACTCTAGATACATATTCTCGTAAATTGACTTATAACAATTTAAGTTATATTTTAACCGATACAATTGGTTTCATTTCTAAACTGCCAACTACCTTAATTCAGTCTTTTTACTATACACTAGAAGAAGTAAAAAATTCGGATTTAATTGTTTATGTAGTTGATATTTCAAGTCCCTATGCTCTAACAGAATTTGAAATTACTTATAAGGTCTTAGAAAAAATTGGTGCTAGTCAAATACCTTTTATCGTGGTATTCACTAAAATTGATAAATTAGCTAATCAAAGAACCAATTTACCGCCTCAAATTTTAAGCTATGTCAGTCAAAATCTTACAAGTAATATTAGCTACAAAGAGTACCGTTTTACTTTTATCAATAATAAAGATAAGCTAGGTATTAATAATTTAGCGGAAGCTATTTATAAAGAATTAAGCGCTAATTTCTTACATTTACATTTAAATGTACCATATAGTGATGGCAAGATGGTAAATCTAATTGAAGAGCATGCTCAAATTATTGCTAAAACCTATTTAAATGATTTTATTTATTATGATATAATGACGGATGAAAAATACTATTCTTTATATGCTAAGTATGAAGAAAGTAACCAGTCTGTTAGTTAATGATAATTAAATAAAGCTTTAACTAAAGCAATTTATAATAGGGTAGAGAAAAAGTTTTAACTTTTGTCCCTCCCATTGCACCGTACGTACGGGTCTCGTATACGGCGC